>JAIOHO010000244.1 GCA_019912905.1 Anaerolineae bacterium | reverse complement strand
CACCCGAATTGAACGCCTATGCACCGGATTTTGAGCGCCCCACGCTCGATGGCCTGCCTATACGCCTGACTGAGCTGCGCGGCGCGCCGCTGGTCCTCAATTTCTGGGCGACGTGGTGCGGCCCTTGCATTGTCGAAATGCCCATCCTACAATCGATTTTTGAGGCTCGTCATGGCACCGGGCTGCACATCCTTGCCGTGAACCTGGGTGAACCCGCCCCGGTGATCCGCGCCTGGCAGCAGGCCAACCACCTGACCTTTGATTTGCTGATCGACGAGCAGCAGACCGTTGCAGCGCTGTATTCCCTGCGCGGCCAGCCCTCAACCTACGTCATTTCGCCGGATGGCATCATTACCGATATTTTCTTCGGGCCGGTCAGCGAAGGCGCATTGATCGCGGCACTCGAAAGATTGAATGGATGACCGAAATCAACTCCAAAAAGCGGGCTTTGCGCGCGAACCTGCTGCTGCTGGCAATCAGCCGCCGCTGGCTGGGGATCGCCATCACCGTCATCTCCATCTACGTCACCCTGCCGTTCGTGGCTCCGGTGCTGATGCATGCCGGTCTGCGCGGACCAGGCGGGTTAATCTATACGCTCTACAGCCCGTTCTGTCATCAGTTCGCCTTCCGCTCGTTTTTCCTGTTTGGCGAACAGCCGACCTATCCCCGTGAAATCACCGAAATCGGGGCCATCCCATTTGAAGACGCCGCCATTCAGTCGCCCGAGTTTGTGGAAGTTTATGCGCGTTATGCGGGTATTGCCCCCAGCGCCGTGACGCGCGCCGATTTCGATTACTTCTCACCCGCGCTGCAATTCGCCTCACGCGAATTTCCCGGGGATAATCGCATGGGCTACAAGGTTACCCTGTGCGAGCGCGATATTTCGATCTACCTCGCCATGCTGCTCGGCGCGATCCTGTTCCGCTTGGTGCGGCGGCGCTTGAGGCCCGTGCCGCTGCTGATCTACGCCATCCTCGGCCTCGGCCCCATCGGGATCGACGGCTTCAGCCAGCTCCTCGGCTATCCGCCCTTCAATCTGTGGCCCGCGCGCGAGACGCTGCCAGCTTTTCGCGTGGTGACGGGCTTCCTGTTTGGTCTGATGAACGTGTGGCTCGGTTTTCCCTACCTGGAAATCTCGTTCCGCGAGACGCAGGAACAGATCGAGGATAAGCTGCGGCGGGCCGGCATTCACGCAGGCTCCGGTCACAACTGACCACGCCGGCACTTAATCCGCACGCTCCAGTCCCTGCCCTATCACCCACCCCTCACCAGACAATCAAAAAACCCCCGGCCTTGCTGAGACCAGGGGTTCTGAACGATCTGGATATTCCGTTTAGCCGTCCACGCTGCCGTCGCTGGGCGGACCATCGGGCGGCACTTCGGTATCTGTCGGGGCCGGAGGCGGTGTATTCGACGGCCTCGGCGTATTGGTGATGGTCGGCGGAGGCGCAGCCGTATTCGTCGGACCAGTCGTGCTGGTCGGCCCTGGCGTAAAGGTCGGCCTTGGCGTGTTCGACGGGGCCAATGTATAGGTCGGGAACGGGCTGGGTTCCTGGAAGATGGTGATGCGGCCATCCCCGCCGTACCATGTGCCCGATCCGCCGCCAGGCTCACCGCCGGTCGGCGGCGTCCCGCAGCCGATCTGGAACCAGCTTCCGTTCAGGTCCGAGGGGACCATCCCAAAGGCCGTATCCGGGGTCGAGTTGGTCACGCCGAATTTGATCCACAGGTTCGTCGTGCTGTTCGGCGGGAAGCTGTAGTTCGTCATCCACTGACCTTCCGGGCCGGTAGCGCCGGTCGTATAGTTGTTGACCGCACTGCCCGCTGCACCGGTGGTGCCGCCCACCGTCGGTGGCTGCGCATCCTGCCCGCTGGCAGCCTGCCAGATGAGCGTCCCGTTGGTCAGGTCGGCAGCACTCTCGCCGCCAGCGATGACTTTCTCAAGCACCTGCTGCGAACTGCGCTTGACCCAGTTGACGCTGAAGTCACTGAAGTTGGCCGGGACCACGCGCAGATTGGTGACGACCAGACGCACGACGCCGAAGGTATCGAAATTCTCGAATCGGATTTTGACCTCCGAACCCGCACAATCTGGCGTCCAGGTCGGTGTATTCGTCGCCTGGTTCGGGTTGACCGTTGGGCTGGGCGTCGGGGTCGCCAGGTTGAGCGGGATCACACAGTCCGCGCCGCCTTCCGGGTTGGCAAAACTGAAGGTGGTCCCGGCGAAGTCGTACTGAGTCATCCAGAACACATTGTTGAACGGGTCCTGAATGGGCGCAGGGCCATTGTTAAACACAGCTTCCCAGACCGAGGTATCTTCACCGGGAACCGTGCGATCCGCGTCGATAAACACGTTCGAGGGCGTCGGCGTATCTGCATTCGTATCGGTCGGCGGGAAATTGTCCTGGCCGCGCCAGTGCAGAATGCCATTCAGCGACAGGCCGTTGACCGTCATGTTCGGGAAAGCTGCCACCTGTTTCCAGTTGAAGTTCGCCCGCGTCAGCACCGTACTCTTGAAGTTCTGGTTCTGGATCTCGATATAGACCCGGTTGTTGAAGAAGCTCAGGTTGCCCGCCTTAAGCAGGTCGCACGAGAACGGCGGGATCGGCGTAAGCGAGGGCTGCGCCGAAGGCGTCAGTGACGGTGTCACCGTCGGATCAGGCGTCTTGATCATGAACTGGATCGAGGTCGTGGCTGTGTTGCCGCCATCGTCCTTGACTTCCAGGAAGACTTCGATCACCTGATTGGTCGGGAAGACAAAACGGCCTTCTGGTTTGACGGGTATCGGATCGGTCGGAACCGGGTTAGCTTCATTCTGGTCTGATAACACCCAGACGGTCGCATCCAGTTGGTTTTGAGTGAATTTCAGGTTCACGATGGTACCATCGGGGTCACTGCTGTCCTCACCGGAGAGCAGAACCGGAGCCTGAGTCGTGCCGTTGGGAGCATTGATCACCCAGATGTTTCCCACCTGCGTCACGCCCGGATTCTTGATCTTGAGGATCGCCGTCGGGCGCAGGTCGAGGTCGGCGGTGATGGCCGCGCCACCTTGCAGCGCACCAGTCGCTTCCGCCGCACGGAAGGCTTCATTGACGGCTGCGCGCCGCGCCTGAAGCGGGATGTAAGGAGCCAGGCCGAGCGGTGTAATCAGCGGGTGGTTGAAGGTAATCACCACCGTCACCGCGTCGCCGGGGCCGCCCGCATCCAGCCAGGGCACACCAGCGTTCTGCGTCGAACCGCCATCGACCGGCGGCTGTTCGTTGAGCACGCAGACCGGCGCGCGATTGTCGTTGCCAAAGGGGTCCGGGCCGCCCGCTTTGGCGATGTCACCTGCGTCGAGCACGGTCATGAATCGGGTGGGGAAGTTGCCGTTATAGGCGCTGGAGAACTCGTTACGCATCGAACGAGAGCTGCAAATCATCACATCAAAATACGACGGTTGATCCCAGCCTTCATGATACAGATTCTCACCGACCGGCAGCGGGCGCTCCCATTGTTTGTACAGGAACTGGCGCACACCGGCCTCAGTGTTGACGCCTTCAAGCGGGTCGGGTCCCAGGGCCAGGCCTGCCGCGCCGCGCCGCGCTTCGTCGATAATTGAGACGGTACGAGCGATGTCCTTACGCATGTCCTGATGATCGATGCGGTTCGGCTCGCAGTTTTCCCCGTCGTACCAGGTGGCGAAAAAGCCCTCGGAGCCGTCGTAGACCTGAACCGTCGCGCCATCGACGCTCAGGTTGGTCAGGCTGCCGCGCGAATCTTCATCCAACCGGCAGTCGATGATCGACGTCTCATCGGTGATCTGGTTTTCGTTGACCGGGTATTTGGTTTCATTAAACTGGCCGGTGCTGGCGTAGCGCGCGGCGGTGCGCGCGGCGTTCTGGAGCGTGACCCAGGCCTGGAACACGCGCCCGAACTCGATCACGCCAAACACCAGAATCAGCAGGATGGGCAGGGTGATGGCAAATTCCGCCAGCGTCTGCCCTTTCCGCCGCCGTTTGATTCTTTGTAGCTCATTCTGTGGTGTATCCAATGCTTACACCCCCCTGACTCTCAATTCAATGCGAAGAACCCGTGTGCTGCTGATCGGTCCGCACGGGGGCGAGCATGACCCCGCCCCGCGTGGTCGGTTTCCAGATAGTTACTGAGTCAAGCGTGTGAACATGCGCGACGCAATGTCGTCAAACACGCGGTTCAGCTCGGTTGCATCCGGCGCGTTGTAATAATTCCCGCAGTTGTCTTTGGTGGTTTTCGGGTCGATCACCCCCATGCCCGAGTCCGCTTCGCATTCGCCGCGCGGACCATAGTCATCCACGGTCAGCGAATTATTGAGGAACGTGTCATCCAGCAAATCCTGCTGGTAATCGGTGTCGATGCGGAAGTTATCGCCCACGTCAGAAATGTAGCGCAGCAGTTCCTCGCCCAGGCAGTCGGGCACATCAGCGCCGTTCATCAACCCCTGCTGGCACTTGGTCGTGCCGCCGCGGAAGTTCAGACCAAAACCGATGGTAAAGATCGTGGGAAGTTGAGTCAGGTTACGTTGACTGCTGCTGCTCAGTCCGCGCGGCTCGACCAACCCGATCCAGTCTGCCCAGTCGCGGGCGTAGTCATCCACATCGTAAAAAACCCGGTCGCCGCCATCGCATTTATTCAGATCGACATACAGATTGATCTGCTCCCCGGCGATGTTGGCCTGCAGGTTCGGGTCGAAGCAGAAGTTGCGCGTTTCCGGCACTTCATCTGAACAGAACGGGAAGACATACGGGTCTTCGGTAAACTGCGTCAGTTCCGCCTGCCCGCCTGCCGATGTACCGGGTGGGCACAGTCCCAGACCACCGTAGGTCACGCGCGAGGTCGCGCTGTTATAGGGATAATACAGGTCGTTCGGTTCCGTCACCAGGCCTACCGACGAGTCGAAAACCGGGTCGCTTGCGCCTGCCGCGCCATCGCTCAGGAGCACCATCACCCACACCGAACCATTGGTACGGGTCGTATACGGATCGAGCAGCGCGTTGCCGCCTTCACGCAGCGCAGCGCCGACATTCGTGCCACGGCAGGAGGCCCACAGGTCGTAGCTGCGGGTTGCGCCGTAACCTGCCTGCGCCTGCCAGTTATAGCCGCCACTGTTGCGCGGGTACATGCGCTGGCCGTTGCCATCCGGCGCCGGGTTGAACGAGTCGGGTGTCAGCCGGTTCGGGGACGACACTGCATTGTACAGTCCCGGAATCCCCAGCGTGGTATTCGCCATCGAATAGGTGGCCGAACTGGTCGGGCTGTAGGGGAAGGTCAGGGCCGCGTCCTGGAATGGACAGTTGTTGAGCACATCATAGTCATGAATACCCAACAGGCTGGATCTGCCTGTCCAGGGCATCACCTGGGTACCGTCGGGCAGAGTCGTCGGCTCGTAAAAGCTCGGTTCTGCACGCACGCCGATATAATTCTGGAGTGTGTCGAGCGCCAACTGCTCGTTGTCGATCATGTGCGAGAAGGTCTCGCCGGAGCCGGGGTCGGTATCCACACGCATCAGGTAGGCCTGCTTGTCGAACGTGACGAAGGCCACGCGGTCGCCGCGCAGGAAGTCCACACGCTGCAGGAACTGCTCGGTCGCATCACGCGCAGATCGGAATGGCTGGCACAGCGCATCCTCGAAATAGCCATTGTTGTTGGGGTCATTACAGCAGCGGTAATAATTGTAGCCCGGCACAAACCCTTCCCAGTGGTCGTTCGGTTCCGTCCACTCAAATCCGGCATCTTCATACAGCTTCATCAGGCTTCGGCTCTCACCGAGGTTAGTCGGGGAATTGGGCACTTCAAAGTTACGGGAATAGGGCCAGTAGGCCACCGCGCAGTAGGACCGGGCACCGACATCCAGGGTCTTGTCCGATGGTGATACCGAATAGCCCGGATGGACGGCAGTTTCATATTTGAGCGGCGAATTCGCAATCGTGCCGTTGGTCGCATTCAACATCAGCGCCGTCACATCAGAAGCCGGGAGAGCCGCCAGTTCGCTGCGGAAGTAATACCATTTATTGCCGCCGGTCGAGGGATAGGTGGCATCATTGCCGTAGTCATTCAGGCCGGTGTGATCGGAAAAATCATGGTCGCGCGCTTTTCCAAACCCGATCCGGCCAAAACTGGTGTCGTTGTCGTAGTTGTAATTC
>JAIOHO010000243.1 GCA_019912905.1 Anaerolineae bacterium | reverse complement strand
CGTTGACCAACCGTCCGCTGGCCGCACGGATCGAGTCGGCTTCGTGATCCAGCAGGGGGTATTGAGGTTCGGTCATCAGGCAGGCTCCCAATCAAAGTAGAGTTCAACCGGCGGCTGATTCGGGTCCACCTCATCTGTTTCGCGGCGGTGGAGCAGGGTGGTTTTTACGATCAGGCGCAGCCGGGCACCATTGTCGATTTTGACCGATACCGGCACAGTAGGCATTCCTTTGGCATAGCGGGCCGCATTGCGCCCAATCGCCTCGTAGGTTTCGAGGGTCAGGCTGGGCGACTGCGGAAAGAGTTCCAGGTTATTGAGCGGGGCGAGATCACGTTTCTGGATTACCGTGGTGCCGCGTGACTGAAGGCCGATGCCGATGCCGCTGCCGCTGAGCCGCGCCCCAACATGCCCGATGGCCGCGCAGTCGGCGCTGTGATAGACCTTAATCACACGGGCCACCAGCCCCTCGGCGGCGATGCCGGTCAGGATGGCCTTGAGCACGTCCTCATGTTCCAGCCCATTGATGGTGCGGGTCAGGGCAGTGCCAAAGGCAGGACCCACTGCAACCACGACTTCCGGCTGAGCGCCGCGCCCGGCGGGGCCAATTTCCGTCAGATTTTTCAGCGGCTCGCCGATATTGGCGTCGATAAACTCACGCGGGGATTTCGCCTGGGGCACCTGCTGGATTTCCTCCCAGCGGCTGCCTTCGAGCCGATAGCCAGTTCCTGGGCCGCAGTAATCATTGGGGTCGTTGATGGCACTTTGCACGTGGAAGTTCCGGTCAAAAATGGCCGAGGGCTGAAGGTAATCTCCGGCGACACGCTGGCGGCCCATCTCCAGGATGTGGCGCGCCGTCTGATCGAATCCTGCCGCATTTAGGGCTTCGACGATGCCGAGCATCCCGGTGTCGCTGCTCAAAAAGCGATCCGCTGCGGCCAGGTCGCCAATGAGGTCGCGCACCGGCATGTCATCACTGCTGTGGGCGATGACCGCCGCTTCGATTTCCTCATCGTTGAGGGGCGGAAAATCCAGAGCGCGGTAGACGGCCTGAATCGCCAGCGCGCCCTGCCGTCGGACGGCCAGCGCCTCGTCTTCGCTAATGGGTCTCAGGCCGCCATCGACCTGCATGTCCCGCTGAAGGATGTTGTAATCGTCAAAATCCTCGGCATCGAAGTTGCCACCCCCGAACAGATTATCGCGTTTGGGGACGGCACTGTAACCGGAAAAGATAAAATCCGTGCCGGGAATAAACTGAAGCATGAGCTTGGCGGATTTGCGGATGGCGGAATGAGAGGCCAGCGCATCATTGCCGGAGGCGACTTCGAGGCCGAGCATCGACGCCAGCAGATTTTCCGCCAGGACTGCGCGGACGCCGCCGGGGAGCGCTTCCGGCAGGGCAATGCACGAGATCGAGCCGTTCTGGACGCCCTGACTACCTGCGCCACGCGTGACCAGCAGACAGCGCGCTTCAAGGTAGAGCATCGACTTTTGTTCCGCCTGACCCATGAGTGCCTCAGACCCTGTGCCGGACGTAAAGCGCACTTTGATGCCGCGCGAGGCGTAGGCCGAGGCCAGAAACGCCTTCGACCAGGGGGTATCGTCGCCATCCACAAAGACCTGCTCGGTCCCATAAACCGACAGTGTTTCGGCATAGGAGGTCAGACCCTTCATGGCGAGGCGCAGTCCAAGCGCTTCTTCCACGGCGCACTGGGTCAGGACTCCGCCACGCCCGGTTTGCGTGCCGACCAGCACGGCCAGCGCATTCAGCGGCGCATTGCGGGCCACGCGCACGGTCGTCTCCACTTCGGCGAATCCGCGCAGGGCGGCCTCGGCTGCATCGGCAGCGAGCAGGGCAGGGTGTTCGCGCCAGTTGGTGACATGGGCTTGATTGGCCGGGGTGCGGCGGATGCGCATCTTCGCCAGCCCCATCATCATTTCCAGCACGCTCATGTGACGGATGATGTCGCACAGCTTGGCCGGGGTGCAGCCAACGACCAACCGATGGACGGCTTCACGGCTGATGTGGATGTCCGCCAGCATGCGCGCAATTTCGATGGACGGGGTATTCATCGCTTCTTCGGCCACGTCGAGATCGAGACTGTGTTCGGTGATGAACAGATCAAGGGCGTCGAAATCCGCGCGGGTTCTGCCGTCCATGGCGACGACCAGGCCGTCGACGATTCTCAGATCGGGCTGCGGGTCGTAGGGACTGTCGGTGACGGCCAGACCTGCTTCCGGCCAGGGTTCGACATACGTTTCTTTATTGATGTCGCGCTCGGCGAGGATAGCAAAACGGCGTGATTTATGCATAAACGCCTCGAATAACCAGGATAGGGTTATTTTATCGTTTGGGTGTACAGATAGCCAATCCTGTTGAGTGGCCTTATGCTCTTTGGGTACACTGATACCACTCTCATGGAAAAGCGACCCTTGATGACGATGATACCCACCCGGATTGCCGCAGTTGTGCGGCATCCCCTTACACTGCCGTTTTATCTGCCTGCGCTGTTGTTCAATATCGCTGTGGGCCTCATCAAGCCGCTGCTGCCGCTGTACGCTGCTGATTTTGGGGTGCCCTATGTTGTGATTGGCATCATCCTGGCAAGCGATGCCCTGGGTACGGTGCTGGGGGACATTCCCGCTGGCTTCCTGCTGCGGCGGTTTCGCGATAAGCAGGTCATGGTCATCGGGTTGGCGGTCGTCGTCATGTCGGTGATCATGTTGTTTTTCGCTCAGACGGTCCCAATGGCGATTCTGTTTCTGTTTATCTTTGGGGTTGGTCGCGCGCTGTTTAACGTTTCGACTCACATGTACCTGATGGATACGGTTCGCCTGGGGAATCGCGGGCGGGCTATCGCCTCGTTTGGCGGCATTGGGCGGATCGGCAATACGATTGGACCTGCTCTCGGCGGTTTCGTCGCCACCGTCTACAACCTGCGCGCACCCTTTCTGCTGTTCGGGGTCATTGGTGCCTTGGCGATTGTGCTGATTGTGCTGCTGCTGCATTCCCAGGACAAACATGAGCATGGGCGAGAGGGGCACGAATTCTCGTTCAAAGTTATGCTCGGTGCAAACTCGCGCACACTGGCAATCGCCGGGGCCGGGCAGTTGTTCGCCCAGATGATTCGAGCCGGGCGCAACGTCATTATTCCGCTGTATGCCTCGGACGTGCTGGGCCTCGATCCACAGGCGATTGGGATTATCGTCAGCGTGTCCTGGGCGCTCGATATGACGCTGTTTTACCCCGCCGGCTGGATCATGGACAACCTCGGTCGGAAGTATGCGATTGTGCCCAGTTTCATCATTCAGACCATAGGCATGGCACTGGTGGCATTTTCGACCAGTTTCGTCGGGCTGCTGTTTGCGGCGGGCCTGATCGGGCTTGCCAACGGCATCAGCAGCGGGACGATGATGACTCTGGGGGCCGACCTCGCACCGCCGGATTCGCGCGGAGATTTCCTGGGCGTGTGGCGCTTGATCGGCGATGTCGGCGCGACCGGGGCACCGCTGGTAGTGGGCT
>JAIOHO010000242.1 GCA_019912905.1 Anaerolineae bacterium | reverse complement strand
CTGCTGCCTTATGCCTTCGAGGTGCCGCGCCTGGATAAAATCCACCTGGGCGCGTATGACTTTAACGAGGGCGGATTACGCTGCTACGAGCGGGTCGGGTTTCGTTATGAAGGCCGCCTGCGCCAGCAGCTTTACTACCAGGGACGTTACTGTGATGAATGGCCGATGCGCATCCTGCGCCGCGAATGGGACCTGATCAGCCAGCCGCCTGCCGAAGGACTGCGCCCCTATCATCCTGACGATCAGGAGCAGGCCATCGCGCTCATCCAGCAGCATTGCCCTACGCCGGACCGCGAATCGGCCCGCGCCGTGCTGCGCCGCTGGTGGCGGCAGATCGACCGCGAGGTGTACAGCTATCAGGTGAACGGTGCGCTGGCCGCCCTGCTGACCCTGGCCGTCGATTCCGAATCGCCCACGCCGCTCGACGCCCTCATCCCGGAGGCGCACCGGACCGGGGTCGAAATAGCGTCGCTGGAACTACGACAGGGGTGAATCGGGGTGAGTCTGCCGGGCATACTCAGCGGGGGTGCTGCCGATCATCGCCTTGAAGTCGCGGATAAAGTGCGCCTGGTCGAAGTAACCCAGGTCCTGCGCCAGCTTCGCCCAGTTCGCCGCCGCATCATCGGCCACCTGTTCTGCCGCTTCGTGCAGCCGGTAGCGCTGGATGACCCACTTCGGACTGACCCCGACATACTGGTTGAACAGCCGCTGCAATGTTCGTGGATGAAGACCGAACCGATCGGCCACGTCCTCCACTTTGAGGATGCGCCGGTCCGCCGCCACCGCATCCACAATGGCGTTGATCTGCGGAATACGTGGGTCTGCATCCGGCAGGCGCGCCCGCAGAAACCCCTCCACCAGACCGATCATCGCCTCATCCGTCCTGCCATTCAGGATCGCTGTTTCCAGCGAACCGGCCTCCGCGCCGAACACCTCACGCACGTCGATTGAGCGATCCGTGAGGCCCGCGACCGGCAAATGCCAGAACGGATGGAACGCCCCCGGCCTGAACTTCAGCCCGAAGACCATCCCCTGGCCCGCGATCTGGCGGATAAATTTGCCGGAGACCACCCCATACACACGGGAATTGCCGGACTCGAACACGGCATGGACGCTGGGGTATGGCAGAACTTCCTGCGAATAGGGAGTCTCCAGGTTCCAACGGATAATCCAGTAATGGGCGATGAAAAAACCCAGATCGGGCGCGGGTTCATGGCGCGTGAGATCGAAATGCGTCTCGCCGAACTGCGGATTCAGAATCCCCCGCGTGGTCCACGGATGATGCGGCATCAACGACCCTCTATGCGCTCGTCAGCCAACAGGTTTATGGTAGCACAAAAGTTCTTATCTGTCGCGTTTTTACAATACGGACGCCGCGTGATTGGTTATCCTGGATGCATCGGATGAAGGCAAACGAAAGGAATTGCGATGACTGCTACCGCCAGAGCCTCTTTCGCCGTCAAAAGCTGGACTGAAACCACCTGGGATGGTAAGCCCGCCCAGGAAGTCACCGGGGCCAAGCTCACCCGCGCCCAGGTGAACTACACCTATCAGGGTGACCTAGATGGCGAATCCACCGTCGAATACCTGATGAACTACAACGCCGATGGGTCCGGCCAGTTTGTGGCGCTGGAACGGTTTACCGGCACCTTCGCGGGACGCTCCGGCAGTGTCGTGTTTCAGCAAATCGGCACGTTCGAGCCAGTGCGCGCGACCCTCACCATCCTGCCCGGTTCAGGAACGGGCGAGCTGGCGGGCTTGCGCGGCAGTTCCACCAACGAACTCGCGGGGCATCAGCCTGATTACCCCATCACCTTTGAATATCGCTTCGAGTAAATGCAGTACTCTTGCTCAAAACGGGGAGGGTCGCCTCCCCGTTTTTGTTCACCACTGCCAATATCAAAAGTTTTCATGCGATATAATCAACGGGGTTTTGATTGATGGGGTGATAGTAGACGATGAAGCCTGTCATTTCTGAATTCAAGACGAAGTACGCAGAATTCGACGATGCAGCTATCAAGTATTTTGTTGGAATTTCTAATGCACTCTTGGACATAATAGATTATGAGGTCGATTGGGAAAACATAGATCGGCTCGTTTTGTCGGTGAATGCCCAAAATGACGTTGAAATGGCCTGTTACGCTGGCAAAATAATCATTTGCGTAGCCGAATCTCAAGGGCCGGGGCAGTATTGGATTTCCAATCAAGCATCTCCAATCTACAAACAAAATGAATTGGAAAATTGGAAACGACGCGAAATGCTCAAGGCAGATATCTATCAGGCGTTCACTAAACTTCGATCACAATATTGATACGTCCTGCGATGATCTCTACAAACATAAATAGCGCAAGCTACGACCCGGTGCAAGACATGCTCTACATCCTGTTCAAGCCAGTTTCCGTGGCGACATTTTACGATGATGCCGCTGTCATACGTTGTTACCGGTTTGGCAATAAACATCGGATTGGAATTATCGTGCGCCGTCAAGAATCGTCTGCCTGACTTCCCCTCTCCATAGCGCAGCAACCGCCCTGACACAATTCAGGATATAATATGATTGCATTATCCTTCTGCACCATAATAATGAGCCATGTCAGACATTTGGGATCGCATCGAAAATGATGAGACTGGAAATCCCATTCCAATTGCTAATGATCCCGATGGAACGCCCGTCTTTCTATCGCGCGAAGTCTGGCAAAATCACATTTTGGTTCGACATCCTGAAATGGCAAACTTCAAAGACCTGATCGTTAAGGCGATTGCCGAACCTGATAAGCGAGAAATTGAAGATCAAGACAAGCACGTTATTCGATGCTATGCAGACGTGCCGGTAGAACGCCAGCGTACTCCGTCCAGGTTGCGAGTCCGGGTTGTGGTAAAATATATACAGCCGCCTGAACGAGATTATGAACGCGCTGGATTGGTAAGTTCGGCTTATTTGGTGCGTTGGAAGGTAGATTAGTATGCAGCAATTGTTATCGACGGATCAAATCATCACCTACGACTACGATCCCGTGCAGGATATGCTCTACATCCTGTTCGAGCCGGTGACAGGCGCAACATTCTACGACGATGTGCCTGACATGCCTGGCATCATGCGGCGCTACAGCATGGGCGATGAGCGCATGGTCGGCATCACCGTACATGATGTCAAAGGTCGCCTCTCAGCAGATATTCTGCAAAACAAAGCCATCCGCCAGCTTGTCCAAACTCTCGTGGAACAACTCGGATAAAATCGCGCTTCTGATTCCCCTCTCCATGCTGCTGCGCTATGGAGAGGGGTCAGGGGTGAGGTTTCCCTACACCGTCACGTTATACAGCGCGGCGGCCACATCGTTATCGAAGTTGATGAACGCCAGCCGCACTGTCGCCGTCAGTTGATAGGCATCGTAGTACGGCACGTAGTCCACGCTCACCGCGATGCGGCGGCGGTAGCCGACGAACCAGCCCGGACGATAGACGCACAGCGCCGTGCCCTTGGTGTTGTTGGCCGGGGTCGCACTGTCCACCTTGCCATTCGCCCCATCCGTCAGCGGCATCTC
>JAIOHO010000241.1 GCA_019912905.1 Anaerolineae bacterium | reverse complement strand
TCGAACGTCAGCGTCAGGGTCCCCGCGACACGCGTCACCCCATCGACCAGCGTGCCCGTCAGAACGCCCGGCGTGATGCTGTTGAGCGTAGGCCGCAGCACGAAGGCAAACACGTTCGATTCGAAACCCCGATGCTCGGTGGCTGGGGTGCCCAACTGGAGCAGCTGCACAACCTGGACGCCCACCACCCCGGCTCGCAGTGCCGCCGGGACCGGGGTCGTAATCGTGCCATCACTTACCGACGCCGGGGTCACATCACCGTCGAGATCGGTAAAGCGCAGCCGGGTGATGTCCCCTTGCAGGCGCTTGCCCTCAATCTGCAATGTGCTCGTGATGGTGATCGGTTCCCCGTCAGTCGCCGTGACCTGCTCGATGACCGGCTGGCGGAAGGGCATGGCGTAGACATTGCGCGCCCGCACCGGCAGACCGCTGCGCGGCGTCTCCTGACGCTCGATCAGCACCGCCGTCCCGACATACACCACCGACAGCGCGTACTCGGTCTGGAAGAACACCGACCACATCCGCGCCAGCTCATCCAGGGTGAGCGGCATCATCGAGAATTTAACGCTTTCGATTTCCTGATCCAGATTGGAGGTCGCCAGATAACTTTGCGGATCGCTGGCAACGGCATCATCAATCACCTGGCGGATGCGGGTAGGGGTCAGCACCGGCTGTGATTGAAGCTGGCTGACCACGCTGCCCAGGATGCGCTGCGGTTCGAGCTGTGATTCGAGGCCATAGCACGACAGCAGGTAATGCAGGTCGAGCGCGGCGCGCGGGCGCTGCACCAGCCGCCCATCCGAATCCCGCGTGGGCAGGTCGAGGTTGCGCAGGCTGGCGTTGGGCGTCGCCTGAAACATAAATACATTGACGCCGGTGGTCGGCAGACCGTTGCCCCCGCCCGCAGGCCGCACGGCAGTTGCCTCCGCGCCGGGCACATCCACCTGAACCACCGCATCCAGCATCTGGCGCAGCGTTTCGGTCGCGGTCGCAATCGCCAGGAAATTGCTCATGGTTTGCGTCCGTTCTGTGCGCGAAGATAATCATCCAGCGACATACGCGGGGCCGGACGCTGCGGTCGGGCGGCTTCCGGCTTCGGCTGGATCGTCGCCCGCACGTCGATGCGCCCGATGTGAATGCGGATGGTGTCCGGCTCGGCGTCCGAGGGAGTCGATGCAGCAGGCGGCACAGCGCGCTCCTCAAATCGGCTCGTCGGCAAGACCGGGGCATCTTCTGCTGGCACCAGCCGCGAGCGGTCGGGTTGCGTGCGATTGGGCAGAGCCATAGTATCCCGCTCGGCAGGCTCAACGCGCGCCGCATCGGTCTGGATCGGCGCGGGAGTCCCGGAGGTGGGTTCCGAGGGCCTAAATTCCGGCACCAGCCGCAGGGATTCCAGTGTCGGTGCGGGCGGCGGCGCGGTAATCTCGGTCGGTCGTGGCGGCGGGGTGCGCGGCGAATCCTCAGACCCGCCCGTTTGATTCTCCCGTCTTTGGCGCGCCAGCGAGACAGCGGGCACAGCCGACGGCGGCTCGGCAGGCACGCGCGGCACCGCTGTCTGTTTCCGCTGCGAGCGTTCTTCTGGCTCCACACGCAGCCGGGGTGGAATGACCGGGACAACGGCGGCCTGCACCGTTTCTTCGACCAACGGCAGACTCGGTTCCGACTCATCCAGGTAGGCGCGCGGCTCAGTAGTTTCCGGCACATGAGATGCTTCAACCGGGATGGTGGCGGCAGGTCTTGGGCGGTCTCCTGGCTGCGCATGGTCCGATAGTGAGGGCATGGCTTCCGTACGGAGCGGCGATGAGATCGGTGAAACGGAGGGCGTATCTGCCCGTTCCTGCCAGGTCGTTTCAGGAACATCCGCTTCAGGCAGCACGGGACGCGGCGCAAACAGCGGCGGTTGTTGAGGCCGGACCACCGGAGTTTCGCCCAGGGCGCGCTGCGCCAGCGACTTCAGATACGTGCTGCTCATGCGTTTGCCATCTCCAGATACCACCGGCGGCGGGACTCGCTCAGGGCAAGGATGTCCCGTTCGCTCCAGCCATAGGCCTGCGCCAGGATATGCACGTCATACAGCAGGTGTTGGGCGGCGGCGCTGATCTGTGCCCACAGGAACGTCAGCACCTCAAAAGCGGCCTGCCACGCGTGCTGACAATCCGGGCAGACCAGATCGAAGCGGATGTCCGCCTGAGCATCGCGCGCCGCCAGGGCCTCATCGACTGCCGTGACTGCATGTTCCGGCAACACCTCAGGCGACACCTCCATCCCACCTTGCGACACCTGAAGCAGACAGCGTCCGAACAGCTTCTGCTGGGCAGCCTGGACATCGGCGCAGTGGAGAATGGCCGCCAGGTCGTAGCTGTTCGCCGGACGAAAGCGCAGGTCATAGCCATCCAGCGCCATTTCCAGGACGCCGTCCGCCTCATCGGGGTCGTGCATCACACGGATCTGATCGCTGTCCACCGTAAATTCCAGCGGCTCACCGCAGGCGGGGCAGTGCAGCAGGCCGGAAAAATTGCGGCCAAACAGACGCTCGTACAGGGCGATCAGATGCCAATCGCGCTGGCCGATACTGAGCGCTGCCAGGTCTTGCAGGCCCACGTCCGGGTAGACAGCGTGCAGGATCGTGAGTGCCCGATCCAGGGGATGCTGGCGCAAGCCAACCTCCCAGATCGAGACAATGTCCTGACTGGAAAGGGGGTGCATGGCGTTCATAGGGTCTGCGCCGTGTGCTTCAACCCGGATCAAGCCGGTTCGGTGAAGGTGGGTTCGGTTGGCTCAGTGACGTCGTAGTCACGCTCCCAGCCTTCATTTTCGAGCTTGAGAGTCTGGATGGCGACGGCGTTAGCGTTGGCGTCCAGTTCGGGCATGGACTGAAATTCGGACACCCAGCAGCGGTAAATCTTGTAGGCGATCACCAACTGCCCGGCTTCGTTGTACAGTTCGAGGATGATATCCTTGCGGAAGTCCTTCAGTGAGACTTCACTGCCCAGGCCCGAGCCAAAATTCCAGACTTTGTTGGCCCACTGTTCGAATTCGACATCATGAGTCACCCCGCGTTCCAGGGTGATCGCATCGTATTCGGTACGGCCCGGCGATTTGCGGCTGCTGCTGGGGTCGCCGCCTTCGCGATGCGTGACGACTTCGGTTGTTCGCTTCAGCGGGCTGACCTTGCTGATACCGGCGACGTAGCGGCCATCCCACTTGACGCGGAATTTGTAATTTTTGTAGGGATCAAAACGTTGCGCATTCACCGTAAAAGATGCCATAACCCTGCTCCTGACTTCGTGCACAAATCTGACGCGACTGGTCGAACCGCGAATCCGCTGCCTGCCTGCCGCGCGGGACTTTCCATTTCAGTCATCGCCGCGCGGCACATACCCGCTTTAGACTTCGAGCTGCCCGGCGATCTGCTGGACGCTGATGATCAGGAACTCCGCTGGTTTCAGCGGCGCAAATCCAACCACCAGGTTGACCACGCCCCGGTTGATGTCGTCCTGAGTCGTGGTTTCGCTGTCGCATTTGACAAAATAGGCTTCGCGGGGAGTCTGCCCCTGGAATGCGCCCTGGCGGAACAGCGTTTGCATAAAGGCGGTCACATTCAGGCGAATCTGTGCCCACAGGGGTTCATCGTTGGGTTCAAAGATGACCCACTTCGTCCCGCGAAACAGGCTTTCCTCGATGTAATTGGCGATGCGCCGCACCGGAACATACTTGTACTCTGACCCGCGCTCATCTGCACCGTCGAGAGTCCGCGCACCCCAGGCGACCGTGCCATAAATTGGAAACGTGCGCAGGCAGTTGATTGCCAGCGGATTCAGCGCACCATTCTGTCCGTCGGTCAGCACGTCATCCAGCGCCGTCACACCGCGCAGACTGGCTTCCGTACCGGCGGGGGCCTTCCACACCCCGCGCGCGCTGTCGGTTCGCGCCATCACCCCGGCCATCGTTCCACTGGCCCCGACCGTCCGCAGGCGATATTCGTTGAGCGGGTCGGGGATGCGCACACGTGGATAATACAGGGCCGCATATTGGCTGCTCAGGCCGCTGTTGTCGTCCAGCCAGTTGCGCACCTCGTCAAAGTCATCGATTCCCTGGGGCGTGTCCATCACGAAGAAGGCACGCCGCCGCTGGCAGTATTGAATGGCTACCGACATCACCTGATTGGCCTGGGTTGCCGACAGGTCATTCGCGCCCGAACCGACGATGCTGGTGCGCGGGATGCACAACAAATTGAACAGGCTCACATCTTCGAGGGCGTAAATCCCGGTTTTCGCGGCCTCGCTGCCGATCAACGCGGTGGCATCCGGCACGGAGCCATCATTTCCGACGGTGCCACCCGCCTGGGCCGTGCTCGCCACCGCAGCGGCAGTACCCAGCGTATACTGCTGCGCATTTGCCACGACCGTATCCAGGTCCAGGTCCGCGACTGCCGTACCCGCCCCGGTCTCGGCAAAGGTGATGCGGCTGGCAGGGGTCGTCGCCCCGGCCACGATTCGCAGCCGGTTGGACTCGACCACGCTGACGATGGCCCCGGCAAAGGCGGGGTCAGCCGGTGCTGCACCGCGAATCGCCTCCTGCACGATGAGCGCAAGCTGGCGCAGCGTCACGTTCAAGGCTCCTACCGGGAAGACGAGGGTCGCCGTCGCCGTGGTCGCGCCGATGGTGACATCCATCTGTTTATCGGCGGGCACCGCGATGGTGGCGGGGGTCGCATACGCGCCGGTCACAGTGCCATTTTCCAGCGGTTTCGCGCTCACGCCGCTGAGACGGACCAGGTTCGAGCCAGTGTTATCGTCGTTGACGATCATGGCGGCGTTGGCCGTCGTCAGGCCGATAAAGCGCTCCTCATTGACCACCACCGTGCGCCCGGCGACGGTCGCGTACTCCGTCACCGTCAGGTCGAAGGTGGCTGCGCCCGGCGAGCCGTCGATGCGCGCCCGCAGGCTGTTCCCCCACACTCCGGCACTGATCGCCGTGACCACAAATGCGCTTGCGCCGCCTACGGTTGCTCCGATCTGGACGGCTGCGGCGGCGGCTGCTCCTGCCACCACGCGCACGACCCAGGCTTCGGTCCCGCCGTTGAGGAAAAACTGCTGGATGCCGTAGCTGGCTTCGCTGTTCGTGTCCAGCCCGCCAAACGCGCGTTCAAAATCACCCATGCTGAAGATCTGCACGGGGTCGTTCACTGGCCCTTTCCTGAAAAAATCGACGAATGCGGCCACCGAAGTGGAGACACCGGTAATGGTGCGCACGCCGCTGGGAATCTCTTGAACATAAACACCGGGAAAGGTAGGGGTAACCGCCATCAGAGATACTCCCTTCTTTAATAAAGATCGTAATCTATGCGAGCCCAAAAAGAACAGGTCCCCAGGATACACTCAGCCTGAGAAAGAGATTACTGATTATGGATAAATGCGTTAAAGGTGAGACTATAAAACAATATTACATTAATTTCACACCACGAATATATGAAAAGTGTAAAAGAAAAGCGAAACCGTGTCAACAGGCGCAGAGTCAGGGCCAGGGCAATCGCAGGTTTGCGTGCGCCGGTCAGACGCGTAAACAGCACACCAGCTCACGAGCCATGCGAGGTCTTCAAACAGGAGCCGCGATGCGGCATTTGGCGACGGTACTTCGCCTAAATGATCCGTTCGCGGAACGACGCGCTGGCGTAATCCAGCACCGAAACCACGATCGCAATCGCCAGCACTGCGACACCGGCGTCCCGGTAGCGCAGCAGGTTAATCTGCTGCTGGAGCAGGAAGCCGATGCCGCCGCCACCTACAAACCCAATGATGGTGGACATGCGAACATTAATGTCCCAGCGGTACATCGTAAACGCGATGTAGGGCGGGATAATCTGGGGCACAACGGCGTAGACGATCGTTTGCAGACGGTTCGCACCGGTGCTCGTCAGCGCTTCGATCGGCCCATCGTCGATGTTTTCGATCTGCTCGGAATACAGTTTGCCCAGCGACGCGATCGAATGCAGTGTGAGCGCCAGCACCCCGGCGAATGGACCGATGCCCACCCAGATCACGAACACCAGACCCATGATCAGCGGTTCGATCGACCGCAGCGCATTCAGGATCGTGCGAGTCCCACTGTATAGAATTTCGCCTATGGGAAATGTGGCCTTCATCCCGGCCAGCGTGCCCGCCAGCCCACCCAGCACCGCGCCCGCGATCATGATCTGCAACATGTAAGCGGAAATGTTGATCCCTGCCAGCGACAGCACCGTCGTCTGGCCGGGGAGCGTCCCCTCGACGAGCGTGCGGCGCAGGTTGATCTCCAGGAACACCAGCACAAACGCGATGGCAATGCCAGCCCAGGACAGCAGCGCCCGAATCGTCCGCCGCGTCGTACTTTTCGGCCCCGGAGCGAAGCGTTCATAAATCATCGGCAGGATCGGCGCGGCGATCGCACCTGCACTGACGGGCACCAGCAGCCCCAGCCAGGCCGCCTGGGACGCTACCCCGGCCACCAGACCCAGCAGAACCGCGCCGCAAATGGCCCCAAGCACGCCGCTCAGGGTATGGCTCAGAGCCGAGGTCGCCGCGATTTGCTTGAGGGCGTCCGCCGTCAGGGTGCCGCCCAGCGAGGATACGACGAAGATCCCGGCGATCCCGGCAATCAGCGGCATGACAAGCTGGATCAATTCACCCAGCGAGCCGACGAAATAGGCAAGGTAGCCGACAATGCCTTCACTGGCAGCCGTACCCGCCAGCAGCCCCAGGCCACCAAGCAGGCCAAGTACAAAAATCACCACGACGGCAGCGACGACCACATTGACCATCGACCGCCAGCGGATACCCGTAACCGGCTGCCCCGCCGCGCCCAACTGGGTAGAGGTCACCGCGCCGAGCAGAATCAGGGGCGCAAAACCTAGTGGTCCGATCCCGAAGTAGGCCCCACTCCCCAGTTGGATACCCACCGTCCCGATCCAGCCAAACACGGCAGTGCCCACCAGCCAGCCGACCGGCAGCAGCGCAAAGCTAACGAGCATGTTGCCCAGCGTCATGCGCATCGCCCGCATCAGGTTATGGGCCGCGAAAAAGCTGAGACCTGCTGCTGGCAGAATCGCCAGCGAAGTGGCAATCAGGGCCAGGAAAATCGTCTCGACCATTTTCTCGAACACGAGGCCGGTCGTCGCGCTCAGATGCGGCAGCCCAATCGGAAACCGCCCCAGGGCCTCAATCGTATGAATCTGGCCCGCGCTGCCGCGAATCCGGGGCACTTCGATGTCCACGGAGAACGTGCCATCGTCGTTGGTGACAAAATTATCCTCATTCGTCCCGACCACCTGCCGGATGCGCCGTTCGCCGTCGGTCGTAATCCAGTTAATGCGCGCCAGCGAGTCGGGATAAAAATTAGAACCTTGCACGGTCACGATGCCGTTGCTCGGCGCACAGTTCGGGGTCACCACAATGGACGGAGTTTCCGGTTCGGGCGGCACCACTTCCAGATTCGGGTCCGATCCATCCGCCGGGCAGTTGATCAGAAACGGCGTGGTCGTGTCCTGAATATCATAATCCTGTTGAAACACATTCGGGGACAGCAGTTCCCGCAGCGCGTTCCCCGCATTGGTCTGGCGAATCGGCTCCTGCGGGCGATCCAGATTGATCTGCGTGACGGACCAGCCGTAGGAATAAATGACTAGCCCGACGGCCAGCGCCACAATCGTCAGCAGGCGGCGCAGAAGCTTGCGTGATGGCGTCGATTTCATAACTGCTCCTAATGAATCTCCACCTGAACCGCGTCTTCGCCGTAAATCTGCTTAAAGCGCTGCTCGTCAATATCTTTCGGGGAACCGTCGAACTCGATGCGCCCATCTTTGAGCGCAATCACCCGGTCGGCATAGGCGCGGGCCAGACTGAGAAAATGAAGGCTGCACAGGATAGTAATGCCGTCCTCTTTGTTGAGCAGTTCGAGGTACTTCATCACCGAATGCGAGGTGGCCGGGTCCAGGCTGGCGACCGGCTCATCCGCCAGCATGAGTTCGGGGTTCTGCATCAGGGCGCGGGCGATGCCCACCCGCTGCTGCTGACCGCCGCTGAGGGCGCTGGCCCGCTGGTAAGCCTTCTCGCCGATGCCCACCCGCTTCAGCGCCGCCAGGGCGCGGTCCTTTTCGGCACGCGGGAAATAATTGATCAGGCTGAACGCCGGATTTACATAACCCAGGCGGCCTGACATCACGTTGGTGATGACACTGGATCGTTTGACCAGATTAAACTGCTGAAAGATCATCCCGATGCGGCGGCGGATCTGGCGCATCTCGTCATCGGTAGCCCGGGTAATATCGACCCCATTCCAGATGATCTGCCCTTCCGTTGGCTCGATCAGCCGGTTGATGCAGCGCAGCAAGGTGGATTTGCCTGAACCGCTCAACCCGATGATGGCAACGAACTGCCCATCTGGAATCTCCAGGTCGATGTGGTAGAGCGCCTGGAAGCCGTTTTCATAGACTTTGCTTAAATTCTCGATCTTGAGCATAAGCCCCTCAAAAGCAACGGACAGAGGAGAAGCCCCCTCTGCCCGTAACTATAACGCAACTAAGGTCGGATTTCGACTTAGCCGCCAAACACATCGGCGTCGGTCAGCCCCAGGATCTGGAACTGGAGACGCACAGGATCATAACCGGCGTCGGTGATCGGAGCCAACCCGCTCCAGTCGTAGAAATCCGGGCTGCCGATCGACTGCGCCCAGCCATCCGTCTGCGCAAAGGCGTACAGGGCATCCAGAATCTGCTGCTTGGTTTCCGCCGGGAAGTCGGGGCCAAAGCTGAGGGTATCATTCGGGATCGGATTGCTCAGGCGCAGGACGCGTACCTGATCAATCACATCCGGTGCGGTATCGCGGATATTGGCACGCGCATCGAGAATGCGAACATCGCCCACGTACAGGTTGCCATCCTCGCCGATGCGCGATTCATCGACCGTCAGGTCATAGGGTTCGGCCAGATCGCCCATCCGCCAGGGCGCACCGGGGACTACGGGCGGGCTGTAGAAGGTCGTGCCGAAATCGGCTTCACCGCTGTAGACGGCCTGCACCACCTGATTGTGACCACCGGCTTCGACCTTTTCACCCGGTTCGATGCCAGCCGCCTGAAGTTCGACTGAGGGGACGATGTAGCCGGAGGTCGAACCGACATCCGGGTAGGCCCAGGTCTTGCCCGCCAGATCGCCGTAGGTGTAAATGGGGCTGTCACGGCGCACGATATAAGCGGCCCAGTAAACGTTCCAGCCACGCCGCACGGCAGCAGCCGACACCTGGACACCGCAGCGCTCATTAGCAATAACGTAA
>JAIOHO010000240.1 GCA_019912905.1 Anaerolineae bacterium | reverse complement strand
GGCGCTGCACGGCCTCCATCATGTCAGCCTGCCGCCTGCGCTGGCCGAGCGCCTGCCACGCGAAATCTATGCCCCTCAGTGGCGCGAACAGGTGCGCGATTTTCTGCGGCGGGGCGAGGTGAACCATTTCCCCGACCCGGTGGCGGCGGAACTAAGCGCCTTGCTGCAAGATGAGCGGCCCACGATTCTGCGGCTGGTGCAGCGCGCCGAAACCCTGGCGGCGGTGCTCCAGGCGCAGTCGCCGCCGTTCGTCCTGTGCCATGCCGATATTCATGCCGGCAACGTCCTGATCGACGCGCACGATCAACTGTACGTGGTCGATTGGGACACGCTGATTCTCGCGCCCAAAGAGCGCGACCTGATGTACGTGGGCGGCGGCCTGTTCACCCGCCAGCGGACGCCCGCCGAGGAGGAACGTCTGTTTTACCAGGGTTACGGCCCAACTGAGGTTGAGGTCGATCCGGTGGGCATCGCCTACTATCGCTGCGAACGGATCGTACAGGACATTGCCGCCTACTGCGCGCAAATCCTCCTCACCGAGGGCGATGGTCCCGACCGGGCGGAAGGACTGCGCCAACTGCGGGGGCAGTTCCAGCCCGGGGAAGTCATCGAGATCGCCTTCCGGTCGGAACGGGCGCTGCCTCCGGCGTATCGGGGTGAATGAATAGGCCCCGTGCGTTGATCCAGCAGGCGGGTTACACTGGACGGCGCAACCGACATCACCCCTTCTTTGGAGACATTTTCATGACCGAACCCCTGACCTTACCCGAAAATTATGATCCTGAGACCTACCTGCTCGCTAAACCCACCGAAAACGGCGTCTTCCACGAATCGCGGGCGGGGGCGCGGCTGGCGGAAGCGCTGGTCGCCAACGGCACGCCGGAGGACCTGGATCTGGTGCGTCACGTGCTGGAAGCGACGCTGCGCTGCCAGGAGCGCCACCCGGATGACCCGCATCTCGGCAACTTCTACTGGATGGCCGAAGATGACGTGGTGGTCGATCTCAACGCGGTCGAGTTCAACCTGGAACGGCTGATTCCGATGATGCTGCGCCATGCCGACCGGCTGCCCGCAGCCATCCAGCAGCGGGTCCTCGACGCGATCCGGCTGGGGCTGGCGGAGATTCGCAGCCTGGATGTGCATGTCGCCTATTCGAATATCGCCGTGCTGGACATCCTCAATTCCTGCCTGGGCGGGGAACTGCTCAACGACGCCGCCAGTGCGCAGCGCGGCTATGATAAGCTGGTGCGCTGGCTGGATTTCACCAGCGAGAGCGGCATCCCGCGCGAATACAACAGCCCGACCTATACGGCGGTGATCGTGTGGGCGCTGAAAATCCTGAGCGATCTGACCCGCCACGAGCCGACGCGCATCCGGGCACGGGCGATGCTCGCGCGGCTGGCGGTCAGCATCGGGCTGCACCTGCACCGGGGCACGGGGCGCTGGGCCGGGCCGCACGCGCGGGTCTATCATCCGACCGTGGAATGCGAAACACCGCCGGAAGTCGAACTGTTCCGCGACTGGCTGGCGGATGGGCATCTGCCCGCCTGGGCCGCAGGATTGTTATCCGTGCCGCCGGAGCCGTATGAAGTGGTCGAAACGGCCAGCTTGCGCGAAGCACTGGGCCTGACGACCTATCACAGCCCATCGTTCTGCCTGGGTGCGGCCTCGAAGGAATACAGCGGGCAGGCCGATGTGCTGATGGCGCACTATACCCGTGAAGGGGCGGAGCGACCGGGCGTGCTGTATACGCGCTACGTGCTGGATGATAAGTGGCTGGGCGATTTTTATCACGCCACCGACCGTACCAGGTCGCGCAATCTGATGGACGAAGGCCACTTTTACGGCGTGCAGCAGGGACCGCGCGCCATCGGCCTGTATGCGCCGCAGGATATGAGTTTCTGCGCCAGCGCTAAAGCGATGTTCATTTTCACCGGACGCGACCAGATCGACGAGGTCTGGATCGGCGGCCAGCGGGTGACGACTCTGCCTGCCGACGTGCCGGAGGGGGCGATCGTGGTCGTCGGCAGCAGCGGGATGTGGTGCGCGCTGCGCCCCCTGTCGCGCTCCAACGCCGGGCGCGTGGCACCGCTGCGGCTGGTCGAAAAAGACGGCGATCTGGTGCTGGAAATCTACAACTACCAGGGGCCGCGCAAAGCCTTCTGGGATATGCGCCCAGGGCTGAATCCGTTCTTCAAAGGGTATCCTCACTGCGGCGTATATCTCGAAATGGCTGAGCGCAGCGCGTATGCCGATGGACGCGCTTTTGGGCAGGTCGTCGCCCGCGGCAGCCTGCACGATGAGGCCGAAGCGCCTTTCGTGAACGATTTTGAATCCGAGCGGTCCTGGACGGTGGACTATGCGCGCGATGGGCAGACAGTCGGCATCGAAGTCGATCTGATGAACTGGGCGCTCAAACGGCGCTGGACGGAGTCAGGCGAACAGGGCTGGCCGCTGCTGGAATCCCCGGCGGCGTGTGAAACCCGTTCCGGGCAGGTTACGGTGGGGGCGGCGGC
>JAIOHO010000239.1 GCA_019912905.1 Anaerolineae bacterium | reverse complement strand
AAGGCCATGAACGGCGACCTCGACCTGGCCCAGGTGTACGGCAAACGGCTCCAGGCCATCCGCCCGACGCGCGGCCAGTTAAAAGCCATCGAGGAGCTGTACTGGGAGCACATCGTCCCCGATGCCGGGGCGGTGCTGGCGGCGCTGCATTATCTGGAAAAGACGGTCTTCATCATCAGCGGTGGGCTGGCGGAGCCGGTGCGCGGCTTTGGCAAGCACCTGGGGGTGCCGCCGCAAAATATCCGCGCCGTCGAACTGGAATACAACGAACTGGCCGGGGACTGGTGGCGCTATTATGAACCGCGCACCCAGAATACCCACACCTACCTGGACTATCAGGTGGGGCCGCTGACGGTTTCCAGCGGCAAGCCGAGTATGGTGCAGGAACTGGCGCAGGGCAGGCCGGGCCGCCGCCTGATGATTGGCGATGGCATGTCGGACCTGGTGACGCGCGACGTGGTAGACCTGTTCGTCGGTTATGGGGGCGTGGTCGCCCGCGACAAGGTGCGCGAGAACGCCGCCGCGTTTATCGACAGCCGTTCGCTGGCCCCCGTGCTGCCGCTGGCCGCCGGGCCGAGCGGCTATCGCCGGGTGATCGGCACCGGGCATCAGGCGGTGTTCGAGAAGGGGATCGAACTGGCCCTGGCGGGTCACCTGAATTTGCATCCAGAAACGCTGCGAGAAGATTTCGAGAAGGCATTTGAGATATGACCCACTGGCAACCTCAAGCGATCATTTTCGATATGGACGGCCTGCTGGTCGATTCCGAAAAAGTGTGGCACATCGCCGAGTCGGAAATCATCGAGTCGCGCGGGCATGAATACACGGCAGATGTACGCACCGCGATCCTCGGCCTGCGCGTCGATGAATTCATGACGGTTCTGCATGATCATTATGGACTCCCGGAAACCGTCGAAGCGCTGTGTAATGAACTGAATGCCCGCATGCTGACCCTGATTCCAGAGATGGTCAAACCGCATTCGGGTGCCAACGAGCTGGTCGCCTGGGTGCAGCAGCAGGGCCTGCCGACGGCGATTGCCTCCAGTTCGCCGCTCGCCATGATCGACTCGGTCGTCGAACTGATGGGGTGGGGCGAAGTGTTCAAAGTCCGCTGCACGGCGGAAGACGAAGCGCGCGGCAAACCGGCACCGGACGTCTATCTGGCGGCAGCCAGAGCGCTGGGTGTGCCGCCTGCCGACTGCCTGGCGCTGGAAGACAGTCCCAATGGTGCGCGGTCGGCGGTGGGGGCCGGGATGGTGTGTTATGCCGTGCCGGACCCGAACTTCGCCAAAAAAGAGGCTTTTGAGGGCATCACGCCCTACGTATTTGACAGCCTGAATGTCGTGCTGGACGATCTGCGCTGAGGGATGGGATGAGCGCCTTTCACGTGCTGCTTGCCACCGACCTGACCGAAGATGGCCTGACCATCCTCAAAGACGCGCCGGATGTGACGACGAACCTCGTGCCGCCCAATCTGCCTGCGGTGCGCGATGCGCTGGTGAGTGCCCATGCCCTGATTGCCCGCGAAGACGTGCGCATTGATCCGCCGCTGCTCGATCATGCGCCCAACCTGAAAGTCATCGGGCGCGTCGGTGCGGGGTTAGGCGGCATCGACATGGAAGCCGCCACCGGGCGGGGCATCATCGTCACCAACACGCCGGGCACCAATGCCATCGCAGCGGGCGAACTGGCGATCAGCCTCATGCTGGCCCTCAGCCGCCGGATCATCACCGCGCACAACAGCCTCAAGGAAGGCTACTGGCTGCTCGACCGCAGGCGGCAGGCCGGAACGCAGTTGGATGGCAAGACCATCGGACTGATCGGCTTTGGCCGGGTTGGGCGCGTCGTGGCCCAGCGCTGCCTGGCGTTCGGCATGACCGTGCTGGCCTATGACCCTTACGTGACCGAGGATCAGGTCAGTGACAAGCGCGTGCTGCTGGTGGGCCTCAGCGAACTGCTGCGGCGCAGCGATTTCATCAGCATCCATGTCGCTGTGACCAGCGAGACGCGCGGCCTGTTCAGCGCCGATCTGGTGAACCGCATGAAGCCCGGCGCGCGGCTGATTAACACCTCGCACGGCAGCATCTGGGACGAGGAAGCCGTCGCCAAAGCGGTCAAAGAGGGGCACCTGGCCGGGGCCGGTGTCGATGTCTACCGTGAGGAGCCGCCCTACAACAGTCCACTGGTCGGCATGGAAAATGTCGTCCATACACCGCACATCGGTGATAACACCATCGAAGCCGCTCAGGATCTCTCCTGCCAGATCGTCAATCAGGTGCTGGATGCGCTGCGCGGCACGGATTACCGCCATGTGGTCAACATGCCCTTTATGCCCGGCACGCCCTACGAGCAGACGCGGCCCTATATGCGGCTGGCGGAGTGTATGGGCACGGTCCTCCACACCCTGTCGCGCTACCCGATCCGGCGGGTCGATGTCGAGTATCGCGGTGAAGAAGTCGATGGCATGGTCAAGCCGCTGACGGTCGCGCTGCTCAAAGGACTGCTGACGCCGATCCTGGGCGAAAAGGTCAATTACATCAACGCGCCCGTGCTGGCTGCCGAACGCGGCGTGCAGATCAGCCAGACCAAGGGCCTGCGCACCGGCGATTACGCCAACCTCGTCTCCTGCCAGATCACGCTCGAAGATGGTGAGGAGATCGTCATGGCCGGGACGCTGCTCGACCACAAAGAACCCTACATCGTCCAGATCAACGAGTATCGCATGAACTTCGTCCCACTGGGACACCTGCTGATTATGGGCAGCTACGATCAGCCGGGCGTCATCGGGCGCGTTGGCATGCTGATGGCGAACAATCAGGTCAACATCGCCAGTTGGCAGACCGGGCGCGCCGAACCGGGCGGCCAGACTCTGACGGTGCTTACCCTTGATGAAGCCATTGCCGATATGGTGCTGGAAGAACTCCGCCAGCAGGATTTTGTCCGTCATGCCCACCGCCTTGAAATCTAGCCCACGTCTTTCCGCTCTCCGCCGCCTGCTGACCCACCGCCTGACCATCCTCCTCTGGCTGCTGGCGCTGGCGGTCTACGTGCTGGCGGGGATGCCGCTGGCCTCGTTTCACGGCGACGAAGCCATGCAGATCTGGATGAGCCACGATTATGCGACGGCCTTCATCTACGGCGAATCGGTGCGCCTGATGACCGATGGGCCGTTCGACGTCGATTCCGAGGCGCAGCTGCGCATCCTCAACGGCTCGATCAACCGCTACGCCATTGGCTTAAGCTGGCAGTTGGCCGGGTTTACGGATGGCGATCTGCCGGTGCCGCCGGGGTGGGATTGGGGCCTGGATTACGATAGCAACGTGGCAACCGGCCACCGTCCGCCCGATGCGCTGCTGAACGTCAGCCGGGCATCGTCGGCGCTGTTCCTGGCCCTGAGCGTGTGGGTGCTGTTTGGCATCGGCTGGCAGATAGGCGGTTGGGGAGTCGCTTACCTCGCCAGCGGATTGTATGCGCTCAACCCGGTCATTCTGCTCAACGGGCGGCGGGCCATGATGGAAGGCTCCATGCTGCTGCTCGGCCTGCTGGTGATTCTGGTCGCCGTGATTCTGGTCCGCAGACGGGCGCAGGGCGGGCGCGGCCTGTGGG
>JAIOHO010000238.1 GCA_019912905.1 Anaerolineae bacterium | reverse complement strand
CAGCATCCCGGCGCCGTGTTCCAGGCGATCCACTTCATCGCGCGCTTTGACCCACGAGATGTTCTGACTGGTCTGCACCTGCTTATCCAGCAGATCGCGGGTCGCCGGTTGCATCCGGCCTTCGGGCGAGGACTGCACCTCACGCACCACCTGTTCGGTCTGCTGGGGAGTCAATCCCAACTTCAGCGCCTGGTCGACGAACAGACCAAAGCGCGCCAGGTCGCACTGAATGGGCGAACCGCCTGTCTCCTGTGGCGTGACGCCCATCGCCCGCGCCATACGATCCGCGACCTGAAGGTGATCGACACCGGTGTTTGTAGGCTGACCACTTTGCCCCCGTTCCGCCTGCACCTGACCGACGACATCGCCCATGACGCCGGCGACATTGGGCACACCCGCGACCCTGAGCTGACCGACCAGCATCTGCATCTGGGCGGCACGTAACAGCGCATCCGCCGCCTGTTCCAGCCGCTCACTGCCACCTGCGTCACGATCCTCTTTGAGCATCGAACCCAGCGTGGAATGCGCCCCGGTATGAGCGCGAAGCGCATCGGAGACATGCTGCTCCATCTCCTCACTGACCATCTCGGCGGCATGGTCGCTGCGCTCAAGCTGGCGGCGGGCTTCGCTTTCGTGATTAGCTGTCGTTGCTGGCGCCGGACTGATTGGGATAAACGTGCCCATACGCCGTGGACGCACGCGATCTGGTAAATTGCCCGGCAGCATCTCGCCATCGCCATCCTCGAAGAATTCGGTATCAGCATTGGCTCCATGTCGGCGGGCGCGGCGCGGCAGCGTCCAGTTGTCCAGGCTATCCCCAACCGCCGGAACCAGCATCGGACGATTGACGACCTGCCCCTGCGCGTTGACCTCAGCCTGTGCTGGATCACGGTCACTCAAGAGCGTCGTACCCACCATGGGTCCGGTCATGCGTCCGACAACGGGGACATTGCGCGCCACCTGGCGGGTGACGCTGCCTTCGGTGAACTGTTCCGCCGCTTCACCCAATGGGGTGTTGCGCGCCCCTGGCAGATAGGCCAGAGTGCGCGCGGCACCACTCAGGGTACGCGAGCCGCCAAAGGTGACACCCGCCGCCTGCGCCATCGTCGCTCCGCGATTGAGCGCCGTCATGCCTGCCATCGCACTGGAACCGACTGTGACCGCCGCCCCTGCCGCCAGCGCGCCCGCACCGGCAGTCGCCAGCGCCGCTGTGCCGGGTGAAACCATCACCCCGCCTGTCACCTGGCTCATGGCGTTGAACAGCCGGTTGAAACTGTTCCAGACCGCCTTCACCCCCGACCACATCGTAATCAGGATGAAGACCAGGCACAGCAGCCCAATGCCAACGATGGCAGCCGCGCTGCCGGTGGCTGCCCCCGCCAGGAAGAAACCGATGACCAGCGCCTGAATCAGGGCGATGATCGTGGTCTGCACGATGAGTTCCACCCACTGGTTGATGATGCTATGGGCGATGCTCTCAGTGCACTTGAAGAAGGCGAACAGGATCGCCACGCCGAAGGAGATAAAGGTGATGCCCATCGCAATCGTGATCAGCAGATGCACAATCTGCTCCACCAGCCCAAACAGCAGCAGCGGCCAGGCCGTCAGCGCCCGCTGCTGGGACGCGCCTGCCCGCGCCACCGCCGCGTCGCGTTCCTCCTCCCCCAGGTCGTCCCAGGTGATTGGCGAGATCGTATTATCGAAGTAATTGCCTTCCATATTCCAGTCCATTGGCACGACCGAGCTGCCCGCCGTGCCTGCCCAGGTCGAAGGATTGGGATTTTGCAGATAGATGCCGCAACCCGGCGAAAATACCGGCTGGGGATAGCCCATCACGTCCTGCGGATGTCCGCGTAGGTAGGCCATGGCGATGTCCAGCCCGTCAATCGGTCCCGGTCCAGTCGCGCCCGGCAGGTACACGTCGAACTGATCGCACAGCGCACCCAGGTCGAGGTCGTTCGAATTGACCTGGGCCAGTGACGAGAAATCCCCGGCATTGTTGTTCAGGCCATCGAGGACGCTGACGTACATCACCTGGGCGATGCTGAGGCGAAAGCTGTTCATGCCCTGGTAGAAGCTCGGCCCAATTGTGAAGAACAGAAGCCCTGCCACATACCACGTGATGGCATTGCGCGGGCTGACCACATCCAGCCGCACCAGCGCCGCCAGCATGTAGGTCAACCCCAGCACCAGCAGCGCGATGATGAACACGTAACTCACCGCGACCTGCAAGCTGTCGTTAGTCTGGGCGATGATCGGCATGAAGGCGTTCTCGATCAGCCACTGGTTGATGAGTTTGATAGTGTAGCCTCCCATCAGGATCGCCTTTTCCACGCTCCAGTGCGCCCCGGCGATCAGCACGATGATGTTGTAGATGAACTCGTCGATCATCCGCCCGAAATCAGGCATAGGTTGCTCTCCTTAATCGGCTACATCGCCGGAGCAGTACGGGTTGCTCTGGTTGGCCCAGGTGATACGATTGCCGCCGTCGCCGTCCAGCAGGTAGGCGAACTGGCTAGCGTTCCCGGCAGGGATGTACGCGGCCAGGCGGTAGACTCGCGTCGCATCGGGCGGCAGTGGATCGTAGTTCTCGTTCGTGAAGCCCGCCGCGTTCATCGCCGATTCGGACGTATTCCACGTTCCATTCACCGCGCCGTTGGCGGTGGTGATGCGGGTGATGACCATCAGCGCAGCAGGAACGGTTTCATACGTCGTACTGCCCAGGTTGCGGATTTCCAGCCGCCACGTGACCAGGTTCTGGGACTGCGCCGGTTGGGTCTGCACGTTTTGCAGGCGGAAGCGCAGGCGCAGCGGCGCCCCCGGCTGACCGACGAACACCGCATCGCCGACGTAGAAATCCTGTGGTGGCGTGATGGTGTAGGGCGTGGGCGGTGGCGCCAGCGTTGGCTCCGGCGTGCCTGCCAGCACGGTGGATGTCGGCTGCGGGATCGCTGTTGGACAGGTATAGCTGGCGGTCTCAGTCACAAGCGTGCCGCAGGCCAGCGCCGCAAAGACCAGCATGACCGGTGCGACCAACACATAAATCGAGCGCAGGAGCATCCCACGCTGAATAACCTGAAGTGTGCGTTCTTCGTTCATCTCGTTCCTCATCTAGGGGATTAAGCCCGGTTGATTGCCGGGCTGAAGCAGCAGCGTGAAGCTCACCTGTCCGCCGCCGCGACCACGCGGGATTTCCCACACCCTGCCAAAATAGGGCACGACGGCCCGCGCCTGTGCCGATGTCACCACCTGCAATTGGGCGAAGCCCTGGGCATCGGTAAATGCCTGCGAGATCACCCGGTTCGTGCCGACCTCGACCACCCGCACCGAAATGCCTGCCACCCCTTCTGCCGGATCGACGGCGCGGTTGCCGTTCTCATCGTAGGCGATGACCACTGAAACGGTGGGCAGTCCCGGCGCAGCGGGTGTGGCTGTCGGTTGCAGCGTCGGCGGCGCGGCCACCAGCTCCACGCCTGCCGCGGGCTGCGGTTGGCGTGTGGGTGTGGCGCTCTGGGCCGGTGGTGGGAGAATGAGCGTGTTGGCTGTGCCGCGAAACACCTGAATGGCATCCAGCCCGACCACATAGCCTTCGCTGGCGTTGTTCTTGCGTCCGGCGCTGCGCAGCGTCAGCGTATGCGCTCCCGGACCGACGAAATACACCTGTGTGCCAGGAAAGCGCAGTTCGGGTGCATAAGCATCCACGGTGTCGATCACCACCCCATCTACAAAGACATCAAACAGGCCCATATTGCGCGCGGCCACGTAGCGAATCCGCAGACCTTCGCCTTCAAAGGGAAAGGTTACGGTGCTCTGTGTGTTCTCCGAGCGGTGATACTGCCCGCGACTGGCCGCTACCACCTGCCTTGCCTGCCAGGGCGAGCTGTAACCCACCAGCGGGTGATCCGACTCGAAACTGTACCAGCCGCTGTAAGGTGGCGGCTCATTCGTCGCATCCAGTAACGGCTCGATGGGCTGCGGCGGCGCGGACAGCAGGATCGTGCCAAACGGGAAGCCCGTCGCTGTCGGCGGGATGTAGACCCCCGGCATGATGGCATTGATCTCCAGCACCCGTTCCGCCAGCGTGGGGGTGAGCGTTGGCATCAGCGTTGCGGTCGCGGTCGGTGTCGGGGTCGCTGTGGGCGTACGGGTCGGCGTGGGCGTATCCGTCGGCGTTGGTGAGGACGTTGCGGTGTTCGATGGCGTGAGTGACGGCAGCGCCATGAGAGTGGGCAGGGCTTCGACCGCCCTCCCCTGATCACTGAGGATGACCACCACCAACCAGGGCACACTTGCCAGCAGCGCCACCAGCGCCAGCTTTCGTTTACGCATGACGATCCTCTCTACCTGCACGATTGGCTGTCTTCATCTTCGCAAACAGCCCGGATGCGGGGACTGTAAAATTACAGATTTGCGCTGTAAAAATCCGCTAATGCTGAGGAAAATTTCAGGCGGGCGGCTTTATGAGGGATACACAAAACCTTCCGCCGCCGCCCGACTGATCATGTGTTCGTTGGTGACGGCTCCAAAACGGTGGCGCAATTTCTCACGCACCCAGTACACTCGACGCAGCGGCAGCCCCAACGCCAGGGCAACCTGACCCACATGACAGCCCTGCGCCAGCAGGCGCAGCACGGCGCGCGCTTCACCGTCCAGCCGCCAATCGCGTTCGGGGGACTGCATCGCCACCAGGTACTCGCTGTTGGCGGTGGCTGACAGATACGGGCGTTGACGCAGCACCGTTTCGACAGCCGTGATTAAGGACTCCTGGAGTTCATCGCCTTTGTACAGATAACCACACCCGCCCGCAGCAAATAGATCCCGAATCAGCAGGCCATCGGTGAGCTGGCCGGAAACCAGAATAGAGGCGCGCGGCGCGACCTGCCCGGTACACTCCACCAGTTTCAAAATATCCATCTCTGGGTCAAGCCGTTCATCGACGATGATGACC
>JAIOHO010000237.1 GCA_019912905.1 Anaerolineae bacterium | reverse complement strand
AGGGGATGTCGTGCGCCTCGGCCAACTGCCGCAGCCGGTGGGTCATATCGAAATGATAGGGTCCGCCTCCATCCTTGACGCAGATACTGACCGAAAACTCGTCGGAATTCTGCGATTCGCCGATCGCGCCCATGTCGATTGCCAGCAGTTCCGCCAGTGGATAGGGCCAGCCCGCCGCACCGCCGTGCCCGACCTCCTCGTAATTGGCGATCAGAATGGCCGTGTCCTGGGCAAGCTGGAATCCCGCCTCATTGAGCGCCCGCACCGCGCCGTAGATGGCGGCAACCCCGGCCTTGTCGTCGAGGAAGCGCCCGCGAATAAACCCGGTATCACTGACTTCGACGCGCGGGTCGAGGAAGATAAAATCCCCCACTTCGATGCCGAGCGCCCGCGTTTCATCGGCGCTGCGGGTCCGGGCGTCCAGACGAATTTCCATCGTCTCGTCGCTGCGTTCCTGCGTGCGGATATTGCGGTTGACGTGCACACTGGGGTTGACCGGGACGACCGTGCCCCGGTAGCGGCGTCCATCATAAGCGCGGACGGTGACGCCCTCCATCTCGATGCCGCCCCACATGATGCCACCCAGCGGAGACGTTTTCAGCCGCCCCGTGCTTTTAATCTCGCGCACCATCAGGCCGAGCGTATCGACATGCCCGGTGACCCCGCGCGGCGCATCCTGTTTCTGACCGGGCAGAGTCACCAGCAGTGCGCCTTTTTCGGTGGGCTGCACGCGCATTCCCGGCATAGCCAGCGCCGTGAAACACTCGCCGGCATAGTCGATCGCCTCGACCGTGTACCCGGTCGGGCTGGGTTTGTTCAGCAGGTCCACGAGAAAGTCCGCCGCCGCATCGACAGGGATTGTCAGATTCGCCATGCCACTCTCCTTATCCGCTCGCCCCAAATGCCAGCAATCACGGTCACAGTCTGGTACAATCGGAGCATCGTTTTTGCTGTAGAGATAGAGTATAGCGCACATGGTCGAGACCCACATTCGGCGGGCGACCCTAGACGATACCCGGTCTATCAGCCACGTCTTTCGTGCCCATATCAGCGCCTGGCAGCGCCTGAATGCGCAGGGGCAGGTCGAGGATGTGCCGTATACCGAACTGACGATATACGAGCGCTGGCTGCACGGCGGCGCGTGGATGAGCGTCGAAACCGGCGCGATTCATCTCAGCCACCTGCTGCGCGGCGCGGGGGTACCGCTGGTGGCCGAGGTGGAGGGTCACATTGCCGCTTACACTGAGCTGTATGAGGGCGTGGAACCGGCCCCCTTTGGCGCGAGTCTGAGCCTGACGCACCCGACCCTGCATCCGCGTCTGGTCAACCAGGGCCTGGAAATCGCCCTGCTGGACGCGGCACGGGAACAGGCCGCCCAGCGCAAATGCGAACGGCTGCTGGTCAGCTCAGCTCTGCCAGAAGCCCAACAGTTTTATCAGGCGCAGGGTTTGCAGTCGGTGACGATCATGCAGCGCTTTTCGCTGCCCGCCAAAACCGGCCAGGGCTTCTACCGCACCGTCGAACACCTTGACCCCGACCCGGTGCAGATCAAAGGCTGGCACATGCCAATTGGCCGCCGGGGGAGCGCCCGCCAGCAGTGGGAAACGCTCTGGCCGCGCACCTGGGATTCGCTGCCGGAAATTCGCCAGCGGCGCACCCACCGCCTGAAGCTGAACGCCGCCGGGCAGGATTCGTTCGTGTGCTGCCAGCAGCAGTTATATGTCGAACGCAGTGCCGACATCGCCTGCTGGTCACCGCGCCCGCTGACGAGCCAGCTGCTCACCGCGATTCGCGACTGGAGCCACCGCGAAGGCTACCGGACTCTGGTGCTGATCGTGCCGGAAGACACGGCCAAGATTCTTGGCCCAGAAGCCGAGCCGGATGGCTATTCGGAGATCGTATACGGAACCAACATATAAGGGGGCAGACTATGAGATGAGGTCAAACACCTCACCCCTTGCCAACTTTCGATTATCCTTCCTCTCACCCGGTTGGAGAGAGGAGCCGAGCCACGCGAGACGGAGTGAGGTAAGACGCAGACAAACTCCCTGTCCGCAAAACCGATTAGTGGCGACCCGTAAGGCAGACGAGAGGTTGCGGAATGCCCCTCTATAACCCCGACCATATCGAATACGAAGTCACCAGCGGCCATATCCAGATTGCGATGGAGGACGGCACCCACGTCCCGGCGTACTGGGCGCATCCGGTGATGGGCGCGAAGTTTCCCGGCATTGCCCTGATCCATGACTGGTGGGGCGTGACCCCCATCATCCGCCGCATGACCATGCTGCTGGCCCAAACCGGCTACTACGTGATCGTACCGGACCTGTTCGACGGCAAGATTGCCACCAGCGCCGCCGAAGCCTTAGGTCTGCTGGATGCCCTGGGCAACGTCGGCTACCGGCGGGCCAACACCGCCCTGGGCGTGCTGGAGACGCATCGCCACTGCAACGGCGATGTGGCCGCCGTGGGCTTCGGCATGGGCGGCAGTCTGGCCTTCGAAGCTGCGATTGTACGTGCCGACCTGGAAGCAGCCGTCGCCTTTGGTGGCTTTCCACAGCGCTACCTGGGCCATTTTCAGCGGGCCAATACCCCCATCCTGGCGTTTTACGGCGCGCAGGAGACCTTCGTCACGCAGGCGATCATCGACCAACTGCGCGGCGAACTGGCAGCCTGCAAGATCGACCCGCCGCACCAGGTCGTCATGCTCGATGGCATCGGCCACGACCTGTTTGCCGACACCCTGACGGAGCCACAGCAGGCCATCAGCCGCGCAGCCTGGGGGCACATGCTCGATTTTCTGGATGACCGGCTGGAAGGGCCGACTCAGCCGCCGGAAAGGAAACGATTCTAGTGCCGATCTGCGAAGTCTGGCGCATGGGGCGCGTGCCCTACGCCCATGCATGGGATCTACAGGCCAAACTGGTGCAGGCTCGCAGCCAGGGAAGCGCGCCGGATCGCCTGCTGCTGCTGGAACATCCCCACACCTTTACGCTTGGCTCCGCCGGACACAACGAGTATATCCTGTGGGACGAGGCCGAACGTCAGCGGCGCGGAGTCGAATTATTCCACATCGACCGGGGCGGCGACGTCACCTATCACGGGCCGGGCCAGCTCGTCGGCTATCCCATCCTGCAACTGCCGCGCACCAGCGAGCGCCTCAAGCTGGATGTGCTCGGCTACCTGCGTAACATCGAGTCCGTCATCATCCGCACGCTGGCCGATTTCGACATCGAGGGAAGGTCGATCCCCGGGCTGACCGGCGTGTGGGTCGATACCCCGCGCGGCGAGGAAAAGATTTGCGCCATCGGCGTCAAAATCAACGTCAAAGCCGTGACGAAACACGGCTTTGCACTCAACGTCCACACGGACCTGGATTACTTCAGCGGCATCATCCCCTGCGGCATCCGCGACAAAGGCGTGACCAGCATGGCGCGGCTGTTCGGCGGTCCGGTCGATGCCGACGCCGTGACCGAACGCCTGGTGGCGCACTTTGGCGAAGTCTTTGGTTTCGAGATGATTCGCTCTACCTCGGCGCACACCGCGCAAGGATGAGCCGCGTTTACTGGCTGAGCGACTGGACGATCTGCACGCCCCAGGGCGGCAGCAGCGCCGCGATCACCACCACATCGACCAGCACGGCCCCCAGCCGCGACCCGGCGGTGACGGTGTTCCACCAGGGCAGGATGGCGACCAGTGAGATAAACGCCGCTGCGATCAGCAGCGTCCGCGCCCAGTCCTGATGCCCAATCAACCCGTAGACACCCCCCAGAAACGCAACCAGCGCAACCAGCCACAAGAGGCCGAATGCTCGCCCGACCGCGCTTTCCAGCGTCACCGTGCTCGACAGTACCCAGGGCCGATCCGTAAAGCCCATGGGGACATTGGTCCACGCCGCCAGAAAGCCCATCACATGGCCGACTCCATGCGCCAGCAGCACGATAAGAATCGCCCAGCGTACCAGATTGTTGTCCATGTCCTTCCTCCTGACAGAAATTGATCATCCGCCTAAAAGTATGTGCGGCAACAATATTGGCTCATAGTGCTGAATGTCACCTGTCAGGGGCAAAGGAATCCTATCGCCAGCGGCTGCCGATGGGCAGAAAAAAAGGCACAAAGGATTGTCCTCTGCGCCTTGGCTTCCTTACGGTCTTTGCGTTTGGAATCTTACTGGACGGCCACGTCGCCGTAAACGCGCTCCTGCTGGTCGGCGCGGCGGCGGTACAGCCAGGTCAACTGCGCCAGCCGGTCGCGGGCCGGGTCGTCGAAGGCATCCGCCGTGAAACGCCACGTCCAGTTGCCGCTTTCGACCCCCGGCGTATTCATGCGGCCTTCTTTGCCCAGGCCGAGAATATCCTGCATCGGCGCGATGAAGGTATGCGCGGCGGACATCATGCCCAGGCGGATCAGCGCCCAGTTCGCTTCCCAGACCTCGTGCCCCAGGTAATCGGTGATGAACTCGCGCGTCTGGTCGCCGGTTTCGTCCAACCACCAGCCGACGGTCGTGTTGTTGTCGTGCGTGCCGCTGTAGACGATGCTGTTGACGCCGTGATTATGCGGCAGGAATGGATTCTTGGGGTCGCTCCAGGCGAATTGCAGCACCTTCATGCCGGGCAGGTTATAGGTATCGCGCAGCGCTTCGACCTCCGGGGTGATGACGCCCAGGTCCTCGGCCACAATCGGCAGAATACCCAGTGCCTGCTGGACGACGTTGAAGAAGTCGTAGCGCGGCCCCGGCTTCCACTCCCCGTGGACTGCCGTTGGTTCGCTGGCCGGGATTTCCCAGTAGGCTTCAAACCCCCGGAAATGATCGATGCGCACCAGATCGACCACGCCGAGCACTGCCTGAAAACGCCTGATCCACCAGTCATAACCGTGCGCCTGCATCACGTCCCAGCGGTAAAGCGGGTTGCCCCAGCGCTGGCCGGTGGCGCTGAAATAATCCGGCGGCACCCCGGCGATCACCAGCGGGTTGCCGTGTGCATCCAGGTAATAGCGGTCGCGGTTGGCCCATACATCGCTGCTGTCGTGCGCGACGAAGATGGGAATATCGCCAAAAAAGCGAATACCGCGCGAGTGGGCGTAATTCCGCAGCGCGTACCACTGCTGGTGGAACACCCACTGGCGGAAGCGGTGATCGGCAATGCGCGCCGCCTGAGTCTGCCGCGCCTTTTCGAGTGCAGCCGGATCGCGCAGGGCCTCCCCATCCGGCCATTCGACCCAGGGCCGCCCGCCGTGTGAGTCCTTCAGTGCGGCGAACAGCGCGAAATCGTCCAGCCAGTGAGCATGCTCGGCGGACCAGGCCGCATAAGCTGCCTTCTGTTCGGGCGTGCCCTTCGCGCTGAAGCGCTGATAGGCCAGCGTGAGTTTCTCGTCGTGCCAGGGGATGATCCAGCCGTAATCGACGCGCTCGACCGGGAAATCCGGCACATCGGCCAGATCCGCCGCGGTCAGCCAACCTTCGTTCACCAGCGTATCCAGGCTGATGAGGTTGGGATTGCCAGCGAAGGCCGACAGCGTCTGATAGGGCGAGTCGCCGTAGCTGGTCGGTCCCAGTGGCAGAATTTGCCAGATCGTTTGCCCGGTCTGGTTCAGCCAATCGACGAAGCGGTAGGCGTGTTCGCCCAGGTCGCCGATGCCATAACGCCCCGGCAGAGAGGTCGGATGCAGCAGCACCCCGGCAGAGCGGGGAAATAAGGAAGTCGTTTCGGACATAGACACGCTCGAAATCTGATTTTTCTTATGCAGATGAATGGTATTGTACCAGATCAGGCGCAAGCGCGGCGGCGAGGATCAGGCGGGAAAGATGTCTGTGAGCCGCAGCTTGAAACCGGGCAGCACCTCACCGCCGTCAAAGGTATCTTCGAGGGTAAGTTCCTGCACGCGATATTCGCCTTCCAGAGTCGGCGTAAACACATCGACGACTTTTTCCTGTCCATAGACTGCCAGGACCATGCGGGTGCCGGAACGAATATATTCTTTGACTTTGCGGAACACATCCTCATCAGGAGAAACGACTTCGACGGCCAGGTCTGGCGCAACGTCAAACTCCACCCCCATCAGATCGACACCACGTGCCTTTGAAATGAACGCCGCATCCGGCAAGCGTACCCGTCCAACCGGATTCAGCAGAAACCCGGCATCAGGACCCGTGACATACCCCAGGTCGTTGGGAATAACATGGAGATTCAGGAAATAAATGATCCGTGCGGCAATCACCGCGTTGAGTCGGCTGGACGATCCCATATCGACAATGACCCCACTTTCCCACTCCAGCCGCTTGTCTTCGTTTTCGGGCAGCAGGGCAATTTTCCGATATTCCTCAAGCGTGTAGAGTTGTTCCTGTACCGCCATCGTCTACTCCCTGGATGGTTGTTAGTATTATACGGGATAGACTCCTGCCCTTCAAACCAAAAGCGTGCCTATCCCCATTCCAACAGAGGATAAGCACGCCTGATGAGCTGTTCAGTTGGATGTCAGGCAGTCGTTTCTCCGACCTCACCTTCGATGATCGCCGGGGCTGCCTCCGCACTGTGGCCGTTGTGCGACACCGGCGGCTGAGCCTTAAGCTGATTTTGCAGGATGACGCTCAGCAGCGCATCGGCCACGCTGCCGCCCCGCTCGCCACCCACCAGGATTTCAGGCAGGATGCGGATGTGATTCTGGCCGACGACCTGCATCAACTGCACGGCAGTGTAACCCTCGGCTCCCATCGCTTCGGCACCGGCGCGGTAGGCGTCAGCCTGGGCTTCGCCCTTGGCGCGGATGGCTTCGGCTTCACCCTGAGCCATCAACCGGACCGCTTCGGCGTCGCCGGTCGCGCGCTGGACTTCGGCCTGCGCGTGCATCTCGGCGATGCTGACGCTGCGTTCGGCCTTGACCATCTCCTGCTGAATATCGGCCTGTGCCGTTTCACGCACCAGCAGTTGACGCTGTTCCTGCGCAGCCTGCTGCACCTGATAGGTCTTGCGCTGTTCCTCGGCAATCTTGCGGTCGGTCAGCGTCTCCATCAGCTTCTCCGGCGGGTTGATGTCGCCAATGAGCGTATCAATCGCCTCGACGTCATAGGCCCGCAGCGCCCGCGCGATATGCTCCGCCGCCTCCAACTGGCGCTCACTGCGCGCGATCAGGAAATCGAGCACGGTGTTGGTCTGCGCCGCGTTGCGGAAGTAGTTCCCGACAATCGGCTGGAGCACGTGATCGACCAGATTCTGCACCGAGCCGACCCGCGAAATCACTTTGGGCGCTTCCAGCATCCCGATGTGGATGATCTGGGACACGTCGAGCGTGAAACCAAAGCCGTCGCTGGAGCGCACCGTGATCGACGACAGTTTGTTGTCGTAGTTGTGCGCCTCGATGCGGGTTGCCCAGTTCAGGACGATGTTAGTCGTCGGCACCAGTTCGACGCGCATCACGCGGGTGTTGATCGGGTGTTTGCCCGGATGCAGCGGGATAGCCCAGACGCCCTTGTGCCCGGTATGCACCAGATCGCCATGCTTGAACTCGACGCCGCTGATGTCCTCATGCGCCTTGCCGATGAACGAAATCACGACGCCGACGTAACCAATCGGGATGGCCGTCATGGGCACCTGTTCCACATGCACGAACCAGGGGTTGAGGTTCCACGAGCCAGACAGCAGCACCTGCTCCTGGAGGCCGCGCGTGCCGCCGAAATCCATAAACGCCTGCACGTTCTGGAAATTATCGTGTCCATCCAGGTACAGGCCAGCAATTTCGCCTTCAGGAATCGGCCTGCCATCCAGCGTCGTCACGATGCCGACCATATCCGACTCGACCTGATACACCTTCAACTGATCCGGTGACATATCGTGCTCTGCGGCCACATCCGCCGTGATGATCCTGAACAGGGCCGTGTTGATGCGGTACGTCCCGGCAGTCAGGATGCCCAACTGACGGCCCTTTTCACCCCCATTCATCAGGAACTGGCGCGCGTTCTGAAAATCATCGCAGCCCACGACCTTACCGAGTATGCGCTCAGACGGGATCGACGTGCCGTCGTTGGCAACCACCAGACCAATCTCGCCCTGCGGGATGACCGTCACCGGCACACGATGGACGGTGTACATCCACGGCCAGTAACCCAGATGCCAGCCCGGAGCCAGCGTATCCGCCTGATAACCCGGTTCGTTGTTCAGGGCAACCAGTTTGCCCGCTTCCAGCGACCGCCGACTGAGGTCGAACTTCTTGATGACGACGCCCACCTGCCGCTCGCTGATGACCACCAGCCCCAGGGTGATACTGGGCAGAATCACCAGCAGCACGATCACCACCACCACTGCCACACCCAGAAATACGACGTCAAACATGGGATTTACCGCCTTTCACAGAGCACTTAACGACCCCACTACTCAACGACAAGTCTCATCACACACCCGGATTAATCTCGAAAATTCCCCCAGAGATTGGGGGTGGAGCCAAATCGGGTCCCGGAATCAGGCAGGTTATTCGACCGCCAGGGAGTTGTCTAGCGGGGGTCCGTCAGCGGCGGCTGAAGCGCTTCAGCCACCCCCCGATCGGCCAGGTGGCGCAGGGTCGTCGCCAGAAGCTGGGAATCATCAATCAGGTAATCGTCCACCACGCGGCCCCACACGATGCGCACGACCTGAACGCCTCGATTACGGTAAGGGACCCCATCTGGCAGGGTATCGTAAACGGTGAAGTGGACTGCTGCCGAGGTGTTCCAGGGAAACCCGCTGACGATAATCTGGTCGGCTTCGATGTGGAATCCGGGGAAGATGTGATGCAGGCGATCAAACCAGCGGCGGACCATCTCGCGGTGGTGAAAATCAGCACCCAGGGCATGATCGCCGACAAACGTGAAATGAACATCCGGCGCGAATTGGCGAAGCAGCGGTTCGAAATCGGCACTCGAAATATTCTGGAACCCCCGGCGGATAATCCGCTTGACCATCTGGTGATACATGATTTACCCTTTCGGCTCCACTCCATCCCCAGAATAATGCATCAATCTTTCTACAGGCACTGCTCACGCTCGGCAGGCCGGTTCTACGCCTGCCTTCAGATTGTCAGGTTGTGGAGGGCAGTCGATTTTCGACGGTCAGGATCGTATCTTCCAGCCACTGGATATAGGTAATCTCGTACATTTCCCCAAAGCGGCGGGTCGCTTCCCATAACACGGCGTTCGACGCCAGTTCAGGCTGCTCGGCAATCATGTGCTGAATCGCTTCCGGGCTTTCCTGGCGATACTCGGCCAGCTTGCTGCGATGAAGCTGAAGCTGGATGCGCAGTTGGGCCAGCAGCGATTCTTTATCTTCAGGCGGATGAAAAAACACTTTGACCAGCAGGCCATCTTTTTTGACCTCGTGCTCCGTGACAGGTTCGGCCAGCCAGACACGCAGTTCCTCGCGCCCCGCCTCCATAATCTGGTAAACACGCCGGTCAGGACGCCCTTCCTGCGGATCAATATGCGAAACCACCCCGCCCTCTTCTTCCAGGCGCTTGAGTGTGGCGTAAATCTGGCTCAGTTTCGCGTGCCAGAAGTTGCCGGTCGAGACCTTGATCTGGCCTTCGAGATCGTAGCCGCTCATGGGGCGGTAGCTGAGCAAACCCAGCAGAATGTACCTGAGCATATATCCCCTGTTTTATATATAAATATTTATATATCAATTCCAGGAAATTGTCAATCGGGCGAATCAACCGCCGTTTGTTCGGGAGCCTAACAAAATTTTATTTCAGCAGTTCGCGCACCTTCGCGGCGGCTTCACTGCGGGGCACGGTCGATTCTTCACCGTCGCTCAGGCGTTTGAGTTTGACGACACCCTGAGTGATCTCCTCCGGCCCAAGCACGGCCACCAGCGGAATGCCCCGGCGGTCGGCGGCCTGGAACTGCCTGCCGAGCTTACGCTCCTCAAGCTGCAACTCCGTGCAGATACCCTGTCCCCGCAGTTCGGCAGCCAGTTTCGACGATTCGGCCCGCGTGCTGGTGTCGAACAGCGTCACCATCACCTGCACCACCGTCCCGTGGATGGTGTCGGGATACAGGCTGAGATAATCCATCAGGTCGATGATGCGTTCGATGCCGAGCGAAACGCCGGTCGTCGGCAGGCTCTCCTTACGGAACATGCCCACCAGGTCGTCGTAGCGTCCGCCGCCGCTGACACTGCCCAGGTTCGGCTCTTCAATGGTCGTCTCAAAGATCGGGCCAGTGTAATAGCCCAGGCCGCGCACCATCGTAAAGTCGATGTCGTAATCTTCCTGCGAGATATACATGTCGCCCAGCGCGGCGGCCAGTTCGCGCAGCTCGCGGATGCCTTCCTGCGCCGCCGGGATGCTGCCCATCGCCTGATCCAGCACGTCGAGGTTGCCCAGGCCAGGTTCGTGCGCCACAATCAGGTCCATCATCCTGGCGACGGCCTCACCGCCGATGCCGCGCTCGACCAGTTCCTTGCGCACGCCGTCCGCGCCGATCTTGTCGAACTTATCGACGCTGCGATACAGGTCGCCCAATTGCGCATCGGGCACACCGGAATACTGGCCGATGGCCGTCAGCAGCTTGCGGTTGTTGATCTTGACCGTGAACTGGGGAAAGCCGAGCTTCTTCAGCACCGACACCACCACGCCAATCACCTCGGCATCGGCGCTCATGTCAGCGATCCCCACGATGTCTACGTCGCACTGAACAAACTCGCGGTAGCGGCCCCGCTGCGGGCGTTCCGCGCGCCACACCGGTGCCAGTTGGTAGCGCTTGAACGGCAGCGTAATGTCGTTCTGATACTGGCCGACGACGCGCGCCAGCGGCACGGTCAGGTCATAACGCAGCGCCAGTTCCTCTTTGCCGCCGGGGTGCTGGGCGTGATAGATCAATTTCTCGGCATCCTCGCCATACTTCCCCATCAGAATCTCGCTGAGTTCCATGACCGGGGTTTGCAGGGGTTCGAAACCATACAGGTGGAACACATCGCGCACCACACCGAAGACGTACTCACGCTTGAGCATGTCCTGCGGCAGGTAATCGCGCATGCCCTTGGGCAGCCGGGGTTGAATCTTCACGTCGCTCATGTCTTGCTCCTTGCTGGCGGCATCTGCAAACAAAAAGCGCGAACCTACGTCCGCGCTCTGTGATCTTGAATCGGATCGCCGGTTAGCTGTTGGGTATTCGGTTCAGATGATGAGGGTGGAACATCATGGCTCAACCAGCGAGTCTAATCTGGATACTCAAATGAGTATAAAAGGTGAGTCAGGAGATTGCAAGAGGCCGACAAAAATCGAGGGGATGGCCGGAGCGCTGGGCAAATCGGGCACCGGTCATCCCCTCGTATACACTCAACCGGCAGCAGCAGCAGGCCGGGACTTTTTGGCTTCGTGAATCTGGCGGGCCACTTCGCGAAACTGGTCGTAATGGCCGACTTCGTGCTTCAGGCCGAACAGGAAGCAGGCCGGGGCATTGAATTCGCCCATCCGTTCGACAAAACGCGGGGACAGTTCGCGTTTGAGTTCCAGGTTCGGCTGATCCGGCCACGTCGCCAGATAAGCCAGGCGGATGCGGCGGCTTTCTTCCAGGCGCTGCACCGCCTTTGACTTGGTGTCGATCTCGCGCCAGGCCGTTTCGTAGCGCAGTCGGGGTTCCGGGCCATAAGCCACACTTCGCGCCAGAATCGAACTGTAAGCGGCCCATTCCTCACAGCTTGCCGTCACATGGGCGATGAGATGCCCCATATTCCAGCCGATATGTTCCTCCCCGGCGACGGCGTGCGGGTCGTGCGCCTCCAGGTCGATGGGGTCAAACACCATATCAGAGTCATCCATGTCCTGAATCACCAACAGCAGAAAGTCGATGCTGTCGTTTGTCGCCTTGCGCAGGTCGCTCAGGGTAAAGCGCCTGGAATATTCCAGAATCTGCATCTTGCCGTCGGTAACCGGTTTGAAGTCAATTGCCATGAGGATAAGCTCCGTTGGGTGATCGTGTATTTTTGCACAAGCATTGCTGATTGGAGCACCTGACCGACGATTTTCTTACCTCGCAGTTTTGTCCTTTTCGGAAACCGGGTGGTAAACTCGCAGCCAATCGTCGTATTCGACCACATGCAAGGAATGACCCTCATGCTTACCCCTGTGGAACAGATGTTGTTTATCCTGCTGGCGGCGCTGGCGGTCGCGTCGGGGCTGACCGGGTTTGCCGAGATGCTGCGCATCATCCAGCGCGGGGAAGGTAAATTACATCTGGAGGGTTTGCTCCGCCGTGCCTGGAACGCCCTGGCGATTTACCTCACCCAGCGCACGACGCTGAAAACGCGCCGCGTCACCAGCCTGTTTCATGTCGCGGTAGCGTGGGGCTTTACGCTCTATTTTCTGGTGAACCTGGGTGATGTGTTGGAAGCCTTTCTTCCCGATTACGTCTTTCTCGAAAACACCGGCCTGTTGGTCGAATTGTACCGACTGGCTGCCGATGTCCTCAGTGTAGCCGTGCTGGTCGGCGTGATTTATTTCATCATCCGCCGCTGGGTTCTGCCCGCCCGCCGACAACTGACGTTCCACGCTAATGTGCTGCTGCACCCCAAAGTCCAAGCCGGGGCTGTCGGGCAGGACTCGCTGATCGTCGCGGTGTTTATCCTGATCCATGTCGGCGCACGTTTCCTGGGCCAATCGGCGCGCATCGCCGCCAGCGGACCCGACCTGCTCCAGCCGTTTGCCACGCTGTTCTCGCCGCTGTTCGCCGGGACTACCGCCGATGGTCTGACCCTGCTGATTCATGGGTTGTGGTGGGTGGCGCTGGGGGCCATCCTGCTGTTTCTGCCCTACTTCGCCCAGAGCAAACACGCTCACCTGTTCATGGCCCCGCTCAACTACCTGACCCGACCCGAACGCACCTCCCTGGGCGAACTGGAACCCATCAATTTTGAGGATGAAGACCGCGAGCAGTTCGGCGCAGCGCGACTCGAACACCTGCCCAAGACGCAGATTTTCGACGCCTTCGCCTGCATTCAGTGCAACCGCTGCCAGGACGTATGCCCGGCCTATGTTACCGGCAAGGAACTGTCGCCGTCTGCCCTGGAGATCAATAAACGTTACCTGATCCGCGAGCAGATGACCGAACTCGCCGGCGGCGCGGAGTCGCTGCACCCGCTGGTGGGGTCCGTCATCAGCGAGTCGGCGGTGTGGGCCTGCACCTCCTGTGGGGCCTGCATCGACATCTGCCCGGTGGGCAACGAGCCGATGTTCGATATTTTCGACATCCGGCGCGATCAGGTGCTGGTGCAGGGTGCATTCCCGGCAGCACTTCAGGGCGCGTTCAACGGCATGGAGCGCCAGGGCAACCCCTGGCAGCAGGCCGCGGGCGACCGCTTCCGCTGGGCCATTGGGCTGGATTTCCCGGTGCCGACGGTGGCCGAGAACCCGGATTTCGACGTGCTCTACTGGGTGGGGTGTGCCGCCAGCTATGACCCGCGCGCGCAGCTCACCGCGCGGGCGCTGGTCAAAATCCTGCACGCGGCAGGCGTGAACTTCGCGGTGCTGGGTGAGCAGGAGCGCTGCACCGGGGATGCTGCGCGCCGCGCCGGAAACGAATTCCTCTATTCCGAGATGGCGGCGGCCAACGTCGAAACCCTGAATGCGGTTCAGCCGCCGCGCATCGTCGTCACCTGCCCGCACTGCTACCACAATCTCGCCAAAGAATATCACCAGTTCGGCGGCCACTACGCGGTGGTGCATCACACCGAACTGATCGGCGAACTGATTCAGCAGGGCCACCTGCCAGTCAGCGCCCAGCCGAGCCAACTGCCGAACGTCACGTTTCACGATCCCTGTTATCTGGGGCGGCACAACGGAATCCTTTACGCGCCGCGCACCGTCCTCAGCCGCCTGGAAACGCCGCTGGTCGAAATGCCGCGTCATGGCAGCAGTTCGTTCTGCTGTGGGGCGGGCGGCGCGCAGTTCTGGAAGGAAGAAGAACCCGGCGATCAGGCAGTGAGCGTCGCTCGTTACGAAGAAGCGAAATCCACCGGGGCGGAGATTCTGGCCGTCGGCTGTCCATTCTGCATGCAGATGTTCCAGACTGCCCAGTCCACGGTCAGCGGTGGACCGGAAATCAAGGATGTGGCCGAACTGATCGCCGAGCGGCTGGTGAATTAAGCGGGGATCGGGTTCATCAGCACGACTCCCGGCAGGTTGATCGCGCCTTTCCCAGGCCCGGATTCCCTGCGATAATGCGGGGCTGCATCGAGCAAGGGACTGTCTTTGTATGTCCGTATCGAATCGGGTCTGGTGGTGGCTGATTCCAGTGCCGCTAATCACAGCGACACTGAGTATTCACGCGCTGGACAGCGACGTCTTATGGGTCGATGAGTTTTCGTCGATTGCCGACATTGGTGCAATTCACCACACGCTTTTCAATCCATCTCAGATTATTGATATGGTAAAGACGTACAGGCCACAGCACATCCCCGCCTACTATTTTGTGCTGGCTGGTTGGAGCGCACTGGTTGGATGGGAACCTTTTGCACTGCGTGCGCTGTCCCTGTTCTTCGGACTGCTGACGGTGTGTTTCACCTATCGTCTCGGGCGCGACTGGTTATCACCTCGGACGGGGGTATATGCGGCGGCGCTGTTGGGCACGAATGCGTTCTTCATTTACTTTGCCCACGAATTACGCATGTATACGATGCTGACATTTTTTGTCGCCTTCAGCCTGTGGGTTTACCGACGCATCATCACGATGCGCACCGCACCGGGCTTGAAAATGTGGATTGTTTTGTGGGTCGCGGCCTTCGGTCTCTTAGGTTCCCATGTCTATGGGGCATTGATTTTCGCCGTACTTGCAGCCTATCATCTATTTTTTGTCCCTCGCACCCGGCGCTGGACAGGGACATGGGCCGTGTTTGCAACGGCTGTTCTCCCATTTGTCCCCTGGATTCAGGTCATAATGCGCAGCGCGCAAGGTGTCTCACATACTGAAGCGCTGCGCGCGGATGCCCTTCCTCCCGCCTCAATCATCTGGTGGATCGGTTATCTGTTCGGCAATGGGATGATTGCTCTGGTGGTGGTGCTTGCCATCTTTGCGGTTGTCGGGCTGCGTATCTACCATCGGGCTACACGTGAGGTCTGGTTTCTTACAATCGCCGCTTTCATCTTTACACTCATGGCGAACGCGTTTGTTCCGATGATTACCGTAAGGCGCGTGCGTTATTTAGTCCACTTGTGGCCGTTGTTAGCTCTGTTAGCAGGTGTGGGTCTGACCAATATCACCAGATTGACAGGTCAGGGTGCGGCCAGCATCATCATGACAGGGTTGGTTATCACGGGTATCGGCAACACGTTTAATGCAGGATTTCTCGAAGACATGGACGGGCCACTCCATGTTCAACAGTCCATACCGATGCCGCAAATTATGCGCACTCTGACTCACTTCGCGCACCCTGACGATATGATCGTCTTAATTTCACAGCAAAACCGCATATTTGTAGCAAGCGAATTTGGACCGTCCATCGCCGAATATTATTTGAGCAATTATGATTATCTGGAACAGAAACCTATCGAGCTTCCGGGCTGGCGAACCCATGACGAAGTACGACAGTATCTGCTCGACGATGGCAGCCTCAATCTTAATGCCTGGTTCGCCTACGAATCTGACATCGCCCCGGAAACCCTGGCGGAGTACCGTGACATTCTGGCTGAAAGGTACACCTTTTGTGGCAGCGCCTTTGATTCACCCGAATACCGCATCGATCGCTACGACCTCGCCACGTTTGGCTGCATCGAACAACACACAGACGCCCCTCCGGTAGCGACATTTGAGAATAACATTAC
>JAIOHO010000236.1 GCA_019912905.1 Anaerolineae bacterium | reverse complement strand
TGCGCGAACTCATCAGCTCCGAAATGTGGGAACGACTGAACGCGCTCTATCTTCAGATGCGAGCGGCCAATGTGGACCGCATCTGTAACGACGAGCCGTTTACCTTCCTGCGTGCTGCTTACGATGGTCTGCTGCTGTTTCAGGGCGTGACCGATACGACGGTGAATCACGGCGAGGGTTGGGACTTTATCCAGGCCGGGCGCTATCTGGAACGAGCCAACGCCCTGGCCCAGGTGCTCGATGTCTACAGTACGGTGCTGGTGCCGCCCATCCCAGACGAAGCCGCAGAGCGGTATCTGGATTGGGTCGCGCTGCTCAAGAGCTGCACCGCCTTTGAAGCCTACGTCAAGATTTACAGCGCCGATGTCCAGCCGCAGCGCCTGCTGGAATTCCTGCTGCTGAACGAGCAATTTCCCCATTCCGTATCGTTCGCCATCGGTCAGCTCGAAGCCGCCCTGAACGCAATTGCCGAGACCACCGAAAAACGCAAGGGCATCCGCATCAACCGGCTGGCGGGCCGCCTGCGCGCCATGCTTGGCTATACTTCCATCGATGAAATCGCGGAAGGAAGTTTGCACGGCTACCTGACGGATGTTAAGCTTCAATGCGCGCAGCTTCATGACGCCATGCACGATACCTACATTGACTACCCGATCGAGGCGGCGCTCACTTCCTAGAAGACAGCGGACTCATTCATGAACTATTCGATTCGGCACATTACCCGTTTTGAGTACAGTGCGCCTATCCACGAAAGTGTCATGGAAGTGCGCAAATGTCCGCGGACAGATGGCAACCAGCGACTCTATCAATTCTCGCTGAACGTCCACCCACCCGCCCATATCTTTCAGTTTGTCGATTACCTGGGCAACGCCGTGCATTATTTCGACATCCCGCGCGCGCACAGCCGCCTGAATATCACCGGCGAGGCGCTGGTCGAAGTAAGCCCGACGATGCTCCCGCCTATGGAGATGGAGGCGGACACATGGTCCCTGCTGGACGCGGTGCGAGAAGAGGGGGACTTCTGGGAAATGCTGATGCCGAGTCAGTTCATCCAGCCGACCGATCTCGTGCGAAAGTTGGCAAATGAACTGGGCGTGACGAAGCGGCGCACCGACCCGCTGACCATGCTGCGTGAATTGAACGCGGCAATTTTCGATACCTTCGATTATCAGGCCAATTATACCCAGGTGGATTCGCCCATCGACGAGGCCCTCGAAAGTCGCAGGGGGGTCTGTCAGGATTTCGCGCACATCATGATCGCCCTGGTGCGACCACTGGGCATCCCCTGCCGCTACGTCAGCGGCTATCTGTACACCGGTAAGGACAATCATGACCGTTCAGCGGATGATGCCACCCACGCCTGGGTGGAAACCTGGCTGCCTGGGCTGGAGTGGGTCGGATTCGACCCGACCAACAACCTGATCGCCGGGGAGCGGCACATTCGCGTGGCAATCGGGCGTGACTATGCGGATGTTCCCCCCACACATGGGGTTTTTCGCGGTGAGGCGGATTCGGAATTAAGCGTCGGCGTCCAGGTCAAAATCGCGGATGACCTCCCCTTTGAGGATGAGCCGCTCCCAGTAGCCGAACAAATTGCCTATGCAGGCGACATCTCAGCTCAGGACCAGCAGCAACAGCAGCAGCAGCAGTAAGCCTCGCGGGGGCATCCTCGTCTGAATGACAGTGGGCGCAGCGCCTCCACCGGGAGTCCGCTGCCTGCGCGTGATCGAGAGGATGACGGGAGGAACGAGATGTCCGGCGAAATGACAGGCAAAGTCGTGATGATTACCGGCGCGACCGGGGGCTTAGGCAGCGGTGTCGTCCAGCGCTTTCGGGAAGCCGGGGCAAGTCTGGCACTGGTGGCCCGCAGCGCCGAAGAAGCCAGCGCTCTGGTGTCCGGCGCATTTGGCGTGGGCGCGGATGTGACCGACCCGGCCAGCGTCCAGGCCGCGGTCGATCAGATTGCGGCGCATTATGGCCGCATCGATGCCCTGGTGCACACGGTCGGCGGTTATGCCTCCAGCAAGACCACCGACGTCGATCTCGCCGTCTGGGACAAGATGATGAACCTGAATGCCCGTTCGGTGCTGGTCACGGCAGGCACTGTTGCGAATTTTATGCTGAAGCAGCAGATGTCCGGCAGCATCGTCGTCGTGCTGGCCCGGAATGCCCTGGACGGCACGAAGAATCATGCCGCCTACAGCGCCAGCAAAGCCGCGGCCCAGCGCATCCTGCAAAGCCTGTCCAAGGAACTGATCGACCAGGGCATCCGCGTCAATGGGGTCATCCCAGGAACGATCGACACCCCGGCCAACCGCGAGTCGACGCCCAATGCCGATTTCAGCAGGTGGGTCACCCCGGCCCAGATTGCCGAGGTGATTCTGTTCCTGACTTCGGAAGCATCCAGCCCGATCAACGGCGACAGTCTGACCGTCTATGGGCGCTCATAAGCGCTCGGAACAGGCTTCTCACCCGCAGGAATATCCTGCACCCAGCGCAGGGCGGCAAAGACCAATGCGGCCATCACCAGCCCGCCCAGCAGGAACGGTGCGGAGGTGCCCATGACCTGAAAAATCAACCCGCCCACGAGCGGAGTCAGCGCATTAGCCAGACTCACCAGCGAAGTGCTCACCCCCAGTGTGCCGCCCACCTCTGTCGGCGGCGTCCGCCGCGTGATCAGGCTGTTGATGCTGGGTGAGAGCACACCGCCGCCAATCGCCGTAGGCACCATCGCCACCATCAGCCAGATCAGCCCCAGCCATCCGGCGTGACTCTCGTCAGGCAGCGGGACAGCGACCGATTCCTGCGTTCCGCCGGAGACGCTGGGGGATTCGAGCACCTGCGCCCGTGAATACCAGGGCACCGGCACTTCCGGTGTTACCGCCGTCAGAATCAAGCCGACGGACAGCAGGGCTAACCCGGCATAAATCAGCTTGCGTTCGCCGTACTTGCGGCTCCAGGGACCGATGTAT
>JAIOHO010000235.1 GCA_019912905.1 Anaerolineae bacterium | reverse complement strand
TCACGGAACTGACCCAGACCGGCATCATACATCTGCTGGAGATAAGCGCGGTCATCCACAGACGCATCGGTCGTGCTGGTCGGCGCGAGACCTGCGGTGACGACGATGATCGGCGTCGAACGCGGCTCTTTGGGGTCGGTCGCCATCCGGTCAGAATAGGCATTGATCGCCTGATAAGCAGGCGTAAAATAGCGCATGTATTCCGCGCCGCTCATGGGCCGCCCCTGCCATTCGCGCAGCAGATTGGGTTCATTCCAGATTTCAATGGCGTCGATCGAGTTGCCAAATTCCTGCATCATGACGTTCAGGAAATTGACCAGCACCTGAGGGTCATCCGGCGGGCCGCTTTCGGCCTGAGTCGAGCGCGCCCAGTTCGGAGCTTTGGCGACACTGACCAGGACTTTCAGGCCCTTCTTTTTCAGGCTTTCGATGTACAGCTCCTGGCGGCGGAAATCCACACCAATATCACCCTGCCCGCCCGGCTCCAGCAGTTCCCAGTCGATCTGCACCTTGGCCCACCCTAAACCAAGCTGGCTGGTGAGGCGCAGCACTTCGTCCCAGTCGGGCTGGTCGAGCAGCGTATGCACCTGCACCCCTATCTGGGCGGGGTCCAGGCCGGGGACCGGTGTTGGAGATGGACCAGGCGTGGGCGTTCGGGTCGCCGTCGCTTCCGGTTTTTCCTCGGTCGGCTTGAGCGCGGGTGTATCGGTCGGGCGCGGTGTAAAGGTCGGCGGGGGCGTGTAATCTGGCCCGACGATTGCCCCCAGGAATGTCGGTTGCGCGCCGGGCGTACTGGCTGCTGCCGTGGCTGGCATCGTCGTCGGCGCTTCCGTGTCCGTTGCAGCCGCCTCCGCCTGACTCTCCGCAGGCGTCTCGGTAGGCGACAAACCGCCCGCCGTCGGAATCGCCGTCATGGTCTGGTCAGTCTGCGTCTGGGGCGTCGGCGTGACGTAAATCGGAATCGGTGTCTGCGGGATGCAGGACACAGAGAAACAGGTGACGAGAAGAAACAGCAAGAGTGTCTGTGGTCTGGGTATCATTCTCATGCGGCGCATACTACCACAGGCAAATCGATGCTGCTATGGGAAACCTGACGGAGCGGCGCTCCCCGACCCGGCGCGGACGTTTTTGAAGCGCGTCCAGGTATGAGACCGGGCAGTTTCGTGTTATAATAAGAACATCTGTTCAAAGTTTGACAGCAGGCGACCCGCGCCCTAGAATGAGGACACTCGCTCCACAATGGCAACTAAGGACAACGGAATGACTGGCGGTCACATTCACCAGGTAAATATTGACCAGGAGATGCGCAGCGCCTACCTGGATTACGCCATGAGCGTCATCGTCGGGCGGGCATTGCCCGACGTACGCGATGGCCTCAAGCCTGTGCATCGGCGTGTCCTTTTTGCCATGCACGAATTGAACAACGACTGGAACCGTGCTTACAAGAAGTCAGCGCGTATCGTCGGTGACGTCATCGGTAAATATCACCCTCACGGTGACTCAGCCGTATACGACACAATCGTCCGGATGGCTCA
>JAIOHO010000234.1 GCA_019912905.1 Anaerolineae bacterium | reverse complement strand
GCATGGTCCATTATATATGACATGGTCCGAAATATCCGATTAGCTAATATGATTTTTGTGTACATAATAAATATTATGATCTTGTTTTTGTCTAAGAATTTATTGTTAATAAATCATTACAAATGTGGATAGAGCGGAGCCTTGATTGCTAGTCAATCAGATTGTCCGTTTTGACCCTCCCCATCCCACAGGGACGTTTCGCAGAATTCAGGGAGGGAACCGGAACGCTTCGGTTTTAGCCCTTCTCCCTTGAATTCGGGGGAGATGGGTTGGGATGAGGGCGTTAAGTGACTCGACTAGAAATCAAGGTAGAACGGAATGTTAGTAAGCTTTGTACAGCGTCAGAGCATATGAGACACAGGGCGAAGAAAATGAAGAGGTACTCTTGCTTGTAGTCTCAAACTTCTAACCACCCTAACCCATTCTCCCGTCGCAGAATTCAGAGCGATGGCCTGGGGGGTTACGCCGAAACCCGAATCGCTTACACCTGCGAGGGTGGGTTCAGGCGAGACCGCAGCCGGTCCTCCAGAATCTGGTCCGGTTCAGGCGAAGTCAAGTGGATGAATAGTATTCAGCATTTTCGCCAAAGTACACTATACCATCTCCTGCGTTTTTCTGTTGTGTCCCATTGCCCATAACGCCGTACACGGGTACGAGGAGACGTCTTGTGGAGAATTCCCATGTACGAGTACACTATGACCATCGTAATGTTTTGAAACTTTTTTTTGGGGGGGTGGAACCTGTGAAACGCGGATTGTTTTTAGTCCTACTGCTCATGGGCGTTTTGGATGTCGCCAAAGCCCAGGGCATTGCCAATTGGACCATTTTGCACTACACCGATGTGGATAATAATCTCGAAACCGCCGCGTTCAACGACTACTACGAGATGCAGATTGCCGGGAGTGGCAATGGAGTCAATATCGTGACGCAGCTGGACCGCGCCGCCGGTTACGACGCGCGTTTTGGGGATTGGACAGATACACGCCGCTTCTTCATCCAGCAGGTCCCCCCGCTGCCAGAAATGGACATCGAGGAGAAACGAGAGGCCCTTGTAGACTTTGTGGTGCAACAGGGTGCAGCCGAAGCCGACGTCCGCGCGCAGGCGGCTGAACTCGATGACGCTACTGTGTTCCAGGTTTTCGACAACTACAATCTGGGGGTCTCGTTCGACCAAACCCCGGTTGAGGACCTGGGGGAAGTGGATATGGGCGACCCCCAGTCCCTGGTGGACTTCCTGGTGTGGGGGGTGCAGAATTATCCTGCCAACCATTATATGGTCGTCATCGGCAGTCACGGTGCGGGCTGGCGCGGCATTGGCCCCGACGAAGGGGGCGGCGAATCGATCCTGGAACTGGATGAAATCGATGCGGCCTTGGGTGAAGTCCGCGAACAACTGGGCATCGAGAAGTTTGACATTGTGGGCTTTGATGCCTGCTTAATGGCAGTTACCGATGTCGCCGTGATGTTGGAGCCGCACGCCGATTATGTGCTTTCCTCCCAGGAAGTAATCCCTGGCAATGGGTGGGAATACGCGAATTCGATCACCGCGATGCAAAATAACCCCGACTGGGATGCTTTCCAGGTGGGCGCGGCGTTTATTGACAACTACATCGCCTATTATGCAGGCCCTGGAGCGCGCACCAAAGTAGGCTTGTCGCTGGTCGAAACTGCTGGCTTACCGAACTTACTGGCAGCGCTCCAGGACTTCGCCGACACTGTAGCTGCTGATCCAGTGGAACTGCTGTCAGCGCTGGGGACTGCCCGCAATAACAGCCAGATATTTGGCACTTCGTTGGGCGATCGGGCGGATTATTATTCTTATGTCGATTTGCGCGACTTTATGACCTGGTTCAGTGTGCAGACGACGATTACAGACGAAGCGTACAACGCCGCGCAAGAAGTGATCGCCGCCTATGATGCGACGGTTGCCTACTCGATCTCCGACAGCGCCTTGCCGGGCGCGACTGGTCTGGCCGTCTATCTGCCGTCTGGACCAGGCTACTATGAGGCATATGGCGCCGATTATCCTGCACAGGCACCCCTCAGTTTCACTTTCTGGCAGGATTACCTGAATCAGTTTTACCGCACGATTGTGACGGAGCTGGACGGCAGTGCGCTGCAATTGAACATCACCGATGTCTTTACGCTGGGTGAGAGTGGCAGCTCGGTGGACGGGCCAGTCGTTTTCTTTGATGCGGCAGGTTTGGGGGTCGTTGATCTGACGTACACCATTGCGTATGTGGACGAGGATGGCACACGCACGATCGTGGATGCTGCTCCCATCTCTTACACCTCTATCTTGCCCACAGGCGAAACGGTCATTGAGTATCCCAACGAGCTGACGCCAAGCACCTTCACCTGGGGAGTCGAGTTTCCATATATCAGCGATGGCACCAACAGCGTATTGAGTTTGTTGCAGGCGAACAGCGGCAGCGGTAACCAGGGCCTGGTGCAGGGAACCTATGTCAATGCCGAGGGCAGCCAACCCGCGTTTCTGATTTTTGACGTCAGCACCCTCACCTATCTCGGGATGTTCGCCATTGCCGATGAAGCACCTTATGAGGCGAATCCCCTGCCCGGTGACCAATTCATCGTTGACTTATTCAGCATCACGCCCGACGGCGAAGTGTCGATCATCCCCCTGGCCGACACGCCCGTGACGTTTGGCACCACACCCTTTAGCATGGTGTATGCTCCGGCTGCGAGTGGCAGCTATAGCGTGAACTTGAGCATGATGGATCTGGCTGGCAATAGTGTCACCGCCAACACCCAGATCACCATCAACAACGACAATGTAGACGGCTCGCTGCGCGGCTACACCGATACCAATGAAGGGGTGTACTTCCAGTATCCGTATGCCTGGGGCGCGTCGTACCTGTTGACCAATGACGATGGTTCGGAGACGGGTACCGTCAGTGACACCGAGGGCATCCAATCGCTGTATGTCGATACGTACCCCGAAACCGAGGCGCTCGCGGCGTTAGAGGCGATTTTGACGGGCATGGAGGCAGAGAGTGCGATTACGGAAACGACTTTAGGCGGGCTACCGGCTTACCACGCCACCTATACCGTCGTGACGGATGAGGGTACAGCCAACGCCACCGTGTTTGGCGTCTTCAACGAAGCATCTGGTACGGCAGTGTTATTCACTCTACTATCGTCAGCGGATGAACCATCAGATGCGGCAATCATCAGGACACTGGATGCCACACTAACCTTGTTCACACCTGTCAATTAGGAATTGGTCGATACCGGAGGTGGGTGGCAGTTTGGATAACCCGACTGCCACTCATCATTGCTGGGGTGGGTTCAGGCGGGACCGCAGCCGATCCTCCAGAATCTGGTCCGGTTCAATGCCGTCCAGTTGCAGATACCAGCATTCATTCAATACGTTTTAAGAGTCGTTGAACCCTCGCACGAACTTCATCGATTTCGTGGTTGACTTGTTTCTGATACGTAGGCGCATAAGACGCGACCAACTTTCGGATACGTTCAGTTTTTTCAGGTTGACATTGTTTTGCCGAGTCAGCACTCACAAAATTATGAATATCCCACAACAGACCTAAAGCAAAGTATTTCGATAGCCAGTTGAACGTATCCATCTCTACGATTCTAGCCAACACTGGAACCACATGAATCAGCACATCACTTTGTAAAAGTAGCTTGGGATCACCATAGTTCTCAGGACGATCAGCGCCAACGTTCAAAAGGGTGTAATCTAGAGCTTCCCAAGCTTTTCTTTGGACTTCCTGGTTGTCGCTGATAAGTTCTAAGAGCAGGTCGGCTGTACTTGAACCTTTTAGAGCATTCCATTCATCCAGATGTGTGATCATGGTTTCTCTCAAACACCTACAAAACACCAGAGCGAGTGCTACGGGGGTGAGGTCGATCCTGAACCGCGCTTACACCTGCGGGGGTGAGTTCAGGCGGGACCGCAGCCGGTCCTCCAGAATCTGGTTCGGTTCAAAGCCGTCCAGTTGCAGATACCAGCGCGCTGCCTCGATCAGCGCCGCCTGCGGGATCAGCCCCACCAGTTCAGCCGACTGAACCGCCACGCCGTAACGGGCCGCTTCGCTGCGGATCATCTCCATCACGCGCGGCAGCGAGGTGCGCGTGTAATCGGTCAGATTCATCGACACCTGCGCCCGACCCCCCACCAGCAGGCCCAACGCCTTGACGTGGGCCAGCCCGCCGCCGGAGAAACGAATGCTCTCGGCGATCTTCCGCGCGATTTCGACGTCATCCGTGTTCAGGTACACGTTGTAGGCGATCAGCGGCAGGCGCGCCCCAATCGCCACCGCCCCGGCCTTGCCCAGGTGACTCGGGCCATAATCCGGCGCGCGCTCCGGGTCGGTCTCGATGGCCGTCTTCAGCCCTTCGTACTCCCCGCGCCGCACTTCCGCCAGGTTGACCCGTGCGGGCCGCGTCGCCGCCGCTTCGTAGAGGTACACCGGAATGCCCAGTTCCCGCCCGACTCGCTCGCCAAGCTGGTTGGCAAACCCGACACAATCTTGCAGCATCAGCCCTTCCAGCGGCACGAACGGCACCACGTCCGCCGCCCCGATACGGGGATGCTGCCCCCGCTGGCCGTCCAGGTCGATCAGTTCGGCAGCCCGCGCGATGGCGGCGTAGACCGCTTCGAGCACTGGCTGCGGCTCCCCGGCCAGCGTCAACACACTGCGGTTGTGATCCGGGTCACTGTGGGCGTCCAGCAGCGACACACCCGGGACCGCCGTCACCGCCCCGACCAGCGCGTCGATCACCGACCGGCGGCGACCTTCCGAGAAATTGGGAATACACTCCACCAGAGTCATCGCCTTCAGACTTCCTTCTCGAAGTGCGCCATGATGCGCTGATAGGCTTCGTTGATCTGCTGCATCCGCGCGGTCGAATCCGGCGAACCGCTCACGTCCGGGTGATAGCGCCGCGCCAGTTGATAATAGGCCTGCCGCACCGCGCCCCGGTCCGCGTCCGCCGACAGTTCTAAGACCTCGAAATAAGCCGCCAGTGTCGTCCGCCGCCCATGCAGATTCGTGCGCGGTGGTTCCTGCGTGTTCTGCTGCGAGTCGCTGCGGCGCTGCCGCCCATTGCCATTGGACTGCACCCGCTCGGCAAAATCCGCCACCCGCCAGAATCCCTTCAGGTCACGCGCTTCGACGTGCACATAATCACAGTGCAGATGCGCCGCGTTCACCGCATCGCCATAGGTGATGAAATATTCCAGCCCCGCCGACTGCCGCGTAAAGTGGACCGGGAAAACCGAGGCATACGGCCCATACGAGTCGTAGCCATAGATCTTGCCGTTGTACAGCGTCAGCAGCGCATCCATCCAGTCTTCGGGCAGGTGCAGGCGGTTCTCCTGCGGCAGCAGCATATCGCTCCACAGAACAAACAGCGTGTGCAGATTTTTCGCCGTGTTCTCGGTCAGCGTCGTTTTGATTTCCTGCACCGGCATCAGCCGATCAATCAGGTAGATGATGACCGACTCGCCGGTCGTCAGATCGACCAGAATCAGGTCGGTGCCATCGTGCCGGACCTCCGCTACAGTATCCGCCGCTTCGTTCAGCGCGTTGACCAGATACGTCCGCACTTTATGAACATCAAACCGCATAGGGTGATCCTGTGTATAGATAGTGGACGTTATTCTAACGCCGCATCATCAAGAATACCTAACATGCCGACCACCATGCGAATGATGTTCCCAACCATCTGGAAGATCATGTGGGTGCTGATGGCGCTGTACGCCTCCGCCAGCCTCTTAATCGTGACCGCCGGGGGCCGCCTGCTGTATCACCCGGGCGATGTCATCGCCCTGACCAGCATCCTGCCGCGCAACGACCTGTTCATCCTCGATGTGCCGCGCCGCATCCTCCGCAATCTGACCCACTCTGCCGCCATCGAGCGCGGTCTGCGCTGGTCCCCGGATGGCGAGCAGTTAGCCTATATTTCCGACCTGTACGAAATCCGCACCCTGCCTTTCATGGGCAAGCAGACGAATCGAATCACAATTGGCACCGCCTATATCCGCAGCCTGGCCTGGTCACTGGATGGTACGCGCATCTTTTTCACCGCCAGCGACAGCGGCCCCGTCCAACTGAGGTCGATGAGTGCTAAGGGTGAGGACGTCCAGGCGGTTCCAAACCTGCCGCTGGATTATCACGATCTCACCTGGTCACCGGACGGCCAGCTTCTGGCCTTCGCCTCGCTGCACGAAGGCGATCACGCCATCTATATCATGGACTGGAGCAGCGGCGAG
>JAIOHO010000020.1 GCA_019912905.1 Anaerolineae bacterium | reverse complement strand
GCGATCACCGACTCGTCCGGTTCGCAGAATTTATTGTGCAGGCCGTTGACGTGGATCTGGTCGCAGCCGGCCAGCCGCAGGAATTTCTGATAGGCGCGGTAGTCGAACCCCAGCGCCGGGCTGCGGGTCAGCGCCCCCCAGCCGTTGCGATGCCCGTGAATGGGAAGCTGGCTGTGTTTACGGAAATACATCAGTCCCGCCAGACCCACCGAAAGCGTGTTGATCATCACGCAGGTGCCGCCTGCTGCCAACACGCAGTCGTGGTGGCGCAGCATCGTGTCCAGTTCGCCGCTGATGTTGAAGGCGTACATGACTTTTTTGCCGGTCTTTTCGGCGTGGCGGTTGATGACCTTCATCACGGCTGCCACCCGCTTGCGCAGCGGCGAGTAGGGCGGATCAGCGATGAGTTCATCGTCCTTGATGAAGTCCAGCCCGGCCTCGCACAGGGTCCGGACGAGGCTGGCGGTCTGCTCCGGGGTCAGGCCCACACTCGGCTTGATAATCGTACCGATCAGCGGACGCCCCTCGACCCCGGTGAGGCGGCGCGTGCCTTCGATCCCGAACTGCGGTCCGGGGCAGGCCGTGGCAAAGGCTTTGGGCACGGCAATATCGAGCAGGCGCAGGCCGGAAAATGGGGCCAGTTCAAACAGGTTGCCCGCGACGGTGGTCAGCAGCTGCGGCAGTGACAGCCCGACATTCTCCAGCGGAAATGACAGCACGACCTCGGCGCGGGTATATCCGGGCTGGCGGACCCCTTTGGGCGGGCGCGAACCGGGCAGCGACGGCGCGCCTACCGTTTCCAGTTCGGTAATGCGTTCGACCTGCGCGCCGTGCCGGGCCAGCAGTTCAGGAGTTTCTCCGGGTGTTTTGACAAAAGTCCCGGCAGACTGCTCCCCGGCCATGATGTCGGCAGCGCGCTCCAGCGGGTAAGCCGTCTCGATCCAGTAGGTGGCATAGATGCGATTCATAACGCGTTTTCCGCCTTTGCGCGGCGGCTCCATTAAATGCTCAGGCCACCGGCCAATCCATCCATGAACCGGCGCGAGGTGAACCCGAAAATGATGATCAGCGGCAGCGACGCAATCACGTAGCTGGCAAAGGTGACGCCGTAATCGGTCCCATACTGGCTGCTGAACGTGAGCACGCCGATGGAGACTGGAAAACGGTTGCTGTCAAAGATCGAGACCAGCGGCCAGATGATGTCGTTCCAGGTAAACAGCAGATTGAGGATGCCCACCGTCGCCAGGGCGGGAATCGCCAGCGGCAGGGCAATGCGGAACAGCAGGGTCATCTCGCCCGCGCCGTCCAGCCGGGCCGCCTCGAAATACTCTTGTGGAAGGGTTTCGAAGAAGGTGCGCATCAGGAAGGTGCCGAACACGATCTCCACCGCGGTCCAGGGCAGCACGACCCCCTGAATCGTATCGCCCCAGCCCAGGCTGATAATGACGCTGAACATGGGAATCACCAGCAGGATGCCGGGGATCATGATGAGCGCGAGCATGGCAAAAAACAGAATCTGCCGCCCGGGGAAGCGATAGCGCGCAAAGGCATAGCCCGTCAGTCCCGAGATGGTCAGGGACAGGATGAGGGTAGGGATGGAGTAGCTGAAACTGTTCAGAATCGCCCGGCCCATGGAGGGCAGCGCTCGCTCGTAGTTCTCAAAATGCAGGGGGAGCACCGGCAGCCAGAATTGGGTGAAGAACTGGGTATTGCTCTTGAGCGAATTGACGACCGTAAATACAAATGGGATGTAGGTGATGATTGCCAGAATCGTGAGGACCAGGAACAGCGGCCAATCCTGCCGCCAGGAATGCTGGGTGAGTCGGGATCTAAATCGCAACATCGTATGCCCTCCGGTAGCGCGCTCGCATAATAAAGATGCTCAATGTGAGGGTCATCAACATGAGTATGGTCCCGATGGCCGAGGCGTAACCATGAGCGCCATAGGTGAACCCCTGCGTGTACAGGTAATAACCCGGTGACATGGTCGAATTGACCGGGCCGCCCTGGGTGACGACGAGCATGGGCGCAAACTGCTGCAACCCCCCATTCAGACTCAGGATGAGAATCAGCGCCAGCGGGCCGCGGATGGCGGGCAGATCAATCGAGAAGACACGGCGAAGGCGGCTGCAACCGTCAATGAGCGCGGCATCGTTGACCTCGGCGGGCAGGTTTTGCAGGGCGGCCAGGATGATGAGGAACCCGAACCCGGCCACGGCTGGAAATCCAATGAACACCAGTGCCCACAGCGCGGTATCCGGTCGCCCAATCCAGGGATAAGGCCGGTTGAGCGCGCCAATTCCCACCAGGATCTCATTCAGCAGCCCCTGACGCCCGGCATAAATCTGTTTCCAGATCAGCAGATCGACGGTGCTGGGGATGACCATGGGCACCGTGAAGACCAGCCGCCAGATATTGCGCCAGGATGAACTGGCGAGATTGTAGACCAGTTCCGCGCCGATAATCGCCATGGTCATGGTCAGCAGGGTACGCACGACCGTATATTTCAGGATGTTGCTGATGGATTGCAGAAAGATGGGGTCGCTGAACAGGGCCTGGTAGTTCTTCAGGCCCACAAACTCGCCCGGCTTGGGAATATCCCAGATGGTGAACGAGTGATAAATCGCCGAAATAGTCGGGTAATATCGAAAAACGACCAGCAGGATGAGTGCCGGAATCAGGAACAGGAATGGCACATAGATCGGCACGAGTCCCGATCGCATTCGCGGGCGACCGGGAATGAACCGGGCCAGGGAACGGGTAGGACCGGTCTGACCAATTTCATTTGCCATAAGATTTCTCCAGGTATGAAACCCGGGGCCAGCAAACCTGACCCCGGATCGTCTATCGCTTTAATGCTCCGTCATGCTCCGTCAGATCGCAGAATCAGGAGCACCAGTCATAACTTTGCTGTTCGCAGACGGCCAGCATGCCATTCCACCACACTTCCTGAAGCGCCGCTTTGGTCGTTTCCAGGTCGGTCTGGTCGAGGAAGAAGGCCTGCATCGCGGCAGACCACTGATCGCCGGCTTCGTTGGTCAGGCGGCCATTCGGATCGCCGAACAGACGCTCTGGCAGCGCAGCCACCGCGCTGAAGTTCTGGACGACCGCGCCACCTTCGGTGCCCGCGACCATCGGGATGAAGCCGCGATAGGTGGCGGCCAGCGGCCCGAAATTCTGGGGCGCAGACATCCAGCGGAGGAAGTCTACGGCCAGTTCCAGGTTGCCCTCATCGGCTGTGGCAGCGGGAATACCGTACTGACCAGCCGAACTTGGTCCACCGACCCGATAGGAAACACCGGCGGCCCCTGCAAAATCCTCGGCGGTAAACGGCGGCAGATAGGTGACACCCCATTCAAAGTCTGCCGATTCGTCCACCTGCTTGTTGTTCCAGGTGCCGCCCCAGAACGACGCGACCTCGTGGCTGAGGAACAGGCGCTGGATGTCATCCAGGCTGGTGATGCCGATGTAATCCACCGGCAGCAGTTCGGTGAACTGCTTCGAGAGCGCCAGGTAGGTATCCATGCGCGGATCCGTCGCGGTCAGCACACCATCGTGGACGGCCTTGGCGACTTCTTCGGTGTTGAGGCGGCGGAAGTCCCGGCCCGGCTGCAAGTCGATATATTTCTGCATCAGGATTTCGGGGGCCTTGTCATGCCAGACTGCCGACAGGAACACATCGTCGGCCCAGTACCAGCTTGACCAGCCGGTGCCCGCCTGATACAACCCCACCGGGTCCACGCCGAGCGTATCGCGGAGCTTGTTCATGTCCGCGACGAATGCGCCCCAGTTCGCCCAGTTCGGTTCGACCCCGGCCTCTTTGAACATATCCACGTTGTAATACAGGGCCGTCTCCACCCAGTCGAGGGACACCTGATACAGATGACCATCCGGGGCACGGGTCTGATTGATGACATAGTCCGGGAGCGAATCCATCCAGCGTTCGCTGCCGGGTGTCCCTGCCTCGATGTAGGGATTCGGCATATTCAGATAGTCATCCAGGGCCACCCACCAGTTATCCATCTGCTGATTGCGGAAGGCATACTGGTCCCAGGCGATGTCCGGCGCTTCGCTCGCGGCGATGCGCGAGGCAAGCCAGGTATTGTAATCCGTCCCGGCGGGAAGATTCGCAATGAGGTTGATAGTGACGCCGGGATGCATCTCCATATAAGCCTGCGCAATGGATTCCATCACCGCGGCGGTGTCCGGGTCGGCCTCAGGATTGTAGTAGTTCTGAGGATAAACGTTGATTTCGCCGGAAAGCTCGCTATCCTGCGCGACTGCGGTTCCCAGTGCTGTGACCAGCAGGCAAAGCAACAAAACAAGCGTAAGTTTCTTTAACATGGTTCCACCTTTTGAGCTAACATACGATCAATGAGGGTGATTTTCAATGCGTGTTGGGCAAATCTCCTTTCATTCCGTGATCACCATCTCCGCCAGATACCTTCAAAACGCTGCCGCCGCTGGCCGCCTTGCCCAGCAGCGCTGGGAACTGCCCACGATCCAACATCGGAGGGGCATTTCACCGGCCAGGCCATCAGGATTTTTGAGCTTCGCGCGCAGACTTCACCGCCTTGACGCCCCGTGACGGGCTGGACAACACCGGCTTGCCTGTCGCTTCATGCAGCGCCTGTTCCATGCGGGCCATCGACCCCTGAGCCAGCACGAGGACATCGACCTCCTGCGCCAGCTTCCGGGCCACATCCAGGATGCGCTGGTCGTGTTCTTCCGGTTTGCCGCTCACCAGCGCCAGATAAGCGCCCTCCGCCAGCCCATCCACCACCGTAACCTGCTTCCCCAGCCGCGCGGCCTGCGACTGGATCAGCCGCACCGTCGGTGCCAGGGTGGTGGGCAGCGTGGCAATCACGCCGATGGTCTGATAATTGCTGACCGCTTCCTGGGCCATCAACTCGTCGATTTTGATAATCGGAACATCGAACAGCTTCTGGGCCACATCGACGACTTCACTGACGGATGAGCAGGTGTTCAAAATCACGTCTGCGCCGATTTCAGCGCCGGTCTGATAGTATTGAACCAGCCGCCGCGACACCGCCGGGGTGACATCCGCAATCAGGCTGTCGTCAATGATGTTGACCAGCCGACAGTCCGGGATCAGTTCCTTGAATACCTTTTGCAGCGGCTCGGCCAGCCCCTGTCCGGTATAGATGGCGACTACAGTAGGCATATGATGACCTTTCTCTGTTTACCAAACCACCGGCAGCCAGATTGCCATTTCGCAATGATCGCTGCGGTTGTCCCAGGCGTAATAGGGAATAAAGCGGACGTCCACTGGCTGTAGCTGCGGCTGGCGAATCGGGCGATATAGCTGATTTGAGGGCTGCGCAGCCACATCCAGCAGGGCCTGACCTTCCAATACCGTCATCAACCCGACCCGACCGGCAAATTCGCTCACCCGGCGCGGCTCCAATTGGACGTCGTGCGGAATCATGATGTCCTCCAGGCCGACACCCTGCGGCAGATCGAGCGATTCGAGGCAGTAGACGACCGGGCCGCGCTTGACGGCCACGTGGTTGTGGGCTTCTTCGACCATGGGGTGCGCTTCCAGCACCTGAACCGGCATGGGGAGGTGGAGTTGAATCGAGTCGCCTTCCTGCCAGTGTCGATCCATCGCCAGATACTGCCCGCCCGCAAGGTCACTCTGGTAAGGCGCGCCGTTGATGGACACAGACGCGCCGGACGCCCATTCGGGAATGCGCAGCATGATCGCGAACGATCGGTCGGGCGTGTGATTCACCGTCAGGGTGATGTCCTCATCCCAGGGATAATCCGTCTGCTGCGACAGGCGGACCGGGGTGCCATCCGCCAGTTTCGTATGGAGCGTGCTGCTGCCATACAGATGGACCCAGATACCCTCTTCGGATGTGCTGTAGGCATAGTGCGCGGCCTGCGCGATCGTCCGCACGATATTGGGTGGGCAGCAGAAGGAGCTGATATAGGTCGTCCGTGTCCGTGACCAGCGCAGGTCGAAGGGCAGTTCCTTCACCCGCCGCAGCGGATTGGTGTAGAAAAACTTCGTGCCGTCCAGACTGATGGCAGACAGCGCGCTGTTATACAGTACCAGCTCCAGCACATCGGCGAAACGCGACTCGCCCGTAATCGCCAGCATGCGCCAGTTCCACAACACATTGCCGATATTGGCGCAGGTTTCGTTGTAGGCGGTGGTGTTGGGCAGCTGATATTCCCGGCCATAGGACTGGTGGACGCGGGTAATCGTATGCTGCTCCGGCGACCCATCCGGGGAGGCACCGTCATAGAGCGCGCCGCAGCCGCCGGTGATGTACATCTTCTGGGAGACGACGCTCTGCCACATGCGTTCGAGCGTGTTCAGCAGCGTCTCGTCGCCGGTTTCCATGTAGACATCGGCGACCCCGGCAAAGAGATAGTTGGCGCGGACCGCATGACCGACCGCGCGATCCATCTCCCGAAACGGCACCCGATCCTGATTGTCATCGCCGCCGCCCTCGACCAGGCTGCGGATCTCGATGAGGTTGATCCCTAATTGCAGGTATTTCGGGTCGCCGGTGGTGCGATACAGGTCGATGATGCCCATGTAGTGCGAAGGGCAGATGGCACTGCGCGCCAGTTTCGTGGCGGATTCCTGATAATAGTGCTCCAGGTAATCGCCCGCTTTGATGGCAATCGATAACAGGCTGTCCTTGCCCGTCGCGCGATGATGCGCGCAGGCCGTCGTCATCAGATGGCCCAGGTTATAGGCTTCGAAATCCAGCCGCTCCTGGAACGGCTGTGTGCTGGAATCGTGCTGGCGCTGCTTGATGACGACGGGTGTATGGATGTAACCATCGGCCCGCTGAGCCTTGCCAATCAGGGCGATGAGGTCATCCATGAGCTGATCGAGCTGGGGGTCACGGGTGGTGGCATAGACATGAACCACCGCCTCCAGCCACTTGTAGAAATCGCCATCGTTAAAGGGGGGGCCGTGATGCTCGCCGTCTTCCAGCCCGGCGGCGATGCGAAAGTTGGTGTAGGCGTGGCTGATGTCCGGGTCGCGCAGCAGGTGCCACATATTCTCGATCATGACATGGTGGCACAGGCCAAACTCCTCCGCCCAAAAGCCGCCGGTCCACTGAACCGCGTCGATCTCGACTTCGCGGAGTCGGGCATAGGGTCGAAAAGTCTGTTGGGATAAGGCTGTTTCTGGTTTCATGATCAAATCTCTAAAACGAATTACAATTTTTTGGGTCTGGTACTTCCGGCTGCATGCGGGAGTCAAAGGCTGCCGGGGGCGGCCCGGTCGATTCCCGGACATGCAGGCTGGCTGGAATCTTGACGATCTGAGTCGGGCGTTTCGGGTCCTTCAGGCGTTCAAGCAGCAGGCGGACGGCTTCTCGCCCCCGGTTCGGCCCGCCGACATCCACCGTGGTCAGCGCCGGGGTGAGATACTGCGACAGCGGGATGTTATCAAACCCCGCCAGCGAGATGTCGGCTGGAATACACAGGCCGCGCAGCGCAATCGTTCGCATGGCCGCGACCGCCAGATAGTCGTTGACGGTCACAATCGCGGTGGGGCGGGCGGGGTCATCCAGAAGCCGGTGGGTGGCCGCCATCCCATCCGGGATCGTCGGCCCGCAGTATTCGATCCGTTGGGGCAGGTTGTGCCGGGCCGTAAATTCACAATAAGCTTCTAACCGGCCTGATGCCAGATCCTGATGGGCCACGCCCAGCACAAAACCGATCCGCCGATGGCCGAGATTGTACAGATGCTGCATCAGCAGCGGGCCGGCTTCCAGAGGGTAGGGTTCGATTTTGTCCACTTCGCGCCAGGTACTGCCGATGGTGACGATGGCACTGCCCTGATCGAGCAGCTTGCGAACCTCAGTTGGGGTCTCCTTTGAATGCGTGTGGGTTGCCATCAGAATGAGGCCATCATAACGCCGTTCGAGCAGTCCCCGCAGGCTGTCCAGCTCAAGCTGAGGATTCAGATTGGTATTGCTGAGTACGATGCCATAATCATGATGACGCGCTTCATCCTCGACCCCAGCCACAATATCCCAGTAATGGAAGTTGTGAATGTCAGGGATCATGACGCCAATCGTTCGCACGGTCCCCCGACGCAGGTTGCGAGCGGAAACATTGGGGACATAGCCCAGTTCTTCGATGGCAGCCTTTACTTTGGATTTCGTTTCAGACCGGACCAGATCACTATCCTTGAGAGTCAAGGAAACGGTGTTCAACCCCACGCCCGCTTTCTGCGCGACATCCCGTATGGTCACACTTTGCCGCTTGCTCACGACCGGCCCAAATTCACTAATAGGAACGTTCCTATACTGTAACGACCAACTCGAATTTCAGCAAATATTGCCTCGCGGAGGCAGTGCGTCAGCCGGTGCCATGAGTCGAACATCTTGAGCCAGCAGACGGCAGTCAAAGGCAGGGCGATGACCTCAAAGCGCACGGGTGTACGGTCTTAAACTGCTGCCGCCCTTTGCCTCTCTCTCCCTCTCCCCTGAATTCGGGTCAGGCAGGGATGGGTCGTCATGGCGCAAAGCTAAAGAACCCATCTGATGCCATTTACCCAGTTTCCATGACACCAATCACTTGGCACAGGTCCAACAATTGGATACGCTCTCTGAGCAGCAAGTATAAAAGTTCGACCTGCCCGATAACAACTCACCAGAAGTTATCGGCTAAGGCACTGGTGTAATATGAATTTTTGTCTTTACCAACGGATGACGTAAACAGAGTTTTTCATGACACCGATCCTTGAACTCGATCACATTTCCAAACAATTCCCCGGCGTGAAAGCGCTCAACGACGTGCATTTCGAGATGACCACGGGCGAGATTCATGCGCTCCTGGGCGAAAACGGCGCGGGCAAATCCACGCTCATCAAGATCATTTCCGGGGTGTATGCGCCCGATGCGGGAACGATGCGTCTGGATGGCAAGGACGTGCATTTCAACGACCCCCGCGAGGCACAGGCCAGGGGCATTGCCACCATTTATCAGGAACTCAGCCTGTACCCGGAACTGACGGTGGCCGAGAATATTTTCATGGGACATGCGCCCAGGCGGAAGTGGGGGCCGTTCAGCGCGATCGACTGGAATGCGATGTATGAAGGTGCCCGCGAACTGCTGGCCTCGCTCAATATTCACGATCTGGATGTGAAGCGCAAGGTCATCACGCTGACCGTGGGCAACCGGCAGCGGGTCGAGATCGCCAAAGCCCTGTCTCTGAATGCGCGTGTGCTGATCATGGACGAGCCTACGGCGGCTCTGACCGAAACGGATGTGCAGCGCCTGTTTGAAATCGTGCGCCTGTTGAAAGAGCGCAATGTCGGCATTATCTACATCAGTCACCGCTTGCAGGAAGTCTTTGAACTGGCGGACCGCGTCACGGTCCTGCGCGATGGGCAGTACGTGGACACCCGGCAGGTGGCAGACACCACCGAAGATGACCTGGTGCGCATGGTGGTGGGGCGGACGATCAGCGATCTGTTCCCCAAACTGCCCAGCGAAGTGAAGGGCAACGTCCTGGAAGTTCGTAATCTGACCCGCAAGCCCCTGACCAAGAATGTCAGTATGAACGTGCGGTCGGGCGAGATTGTGGGGCTGGCAGGGCTGGTTGGCTCAGGCCGCAGTGAACTGGCGCAGGTGGTTTTTGGCTTTACCCCGGCAGAATCCGGCGAGATTTTGATCGAAGGCAAGTCCGTGCAGATCAGGAATCCCGGTCAGGCCATGAAAATGGGCATCGCCTATGTGCCCGAAGATCGCGGGACACAGGGACTGGTGCGGCAGATGAAGGTCCGCGAAAATGTCTCGCTGGCGGTGCTGCATTCGCTGACGAAAGGCGCTTTTGTGGATCGCCCTGCCGAGAGAAGTCTGGCAGAGCGTACCATCAAGCAGTTGAATATTCGCGCCTACAGCCGTGAGCAGGTGGTTAACAAGCTCTCTGGCGGCAACCAGCAAAAAGTCGTCGTGGGCAAATGGCTGGCAAGCAAGCCCCGACTGCTGATTATGGACGAACCGACACGCGGCGTGGACGTCGGTGCCAAAGCCGAAATTCACCGCCTGATCAGCGAACTGGCCCAGCAGGGGCTGGCTATTCTGATGATTTCCAGCGAACTGCCGGAAGTGATGGGCATGAGCGACCGCATTCTGGTCATGCGCGAGGGGCGGCTGGTGGCGGAGTACCAGCGTGACGAGGCCAGCCAGGAAGCGATTGTGGCCGCCATGATGAGTGACACGGATATGAACAAAACCAAAGCGGTAGAAAGCTATGCGGTATGACCGCCCTTGAAACCCCGACCACGACCCCCGAAAAGCTGCGCGTCAATCCCATCGTGCAAAGCCTGCGCCGCCTGCTGGGTTCGCAGGAAGGCATTCTCGTGCTGGTGCTGCTGGTCCTGATGGCGGTCGTCGGCGCGAGCAACCCGCGCTTTTTGTCCCAGAACAACCTGACCGATGTGTTTGCTGCCAATGCCTATCTTGCGGTGGCGGCCATCGGCATGTCGATGGTGATTATCTCCGGCAACATTGATATTTCGGTTGGGGCGCTGGTGGGGGTGATGATTACGCTGTCGGGCAATCTGGCGGTCGGGTTAGCGGGCATGGGCTGGCCCCTCTGGTTGGTGATCGCGATTTCCTGGGCTGCGCCGCTGGCGGTGGGTATGCTGGTCGGGGCGATTAACGGCTTTTTTGTCGCATATCTGCGCATCCCCTCGATTGTGGTCACGCTGGGCATGTTCAGCATCCTGAAGGGCGGGCTGATTCTGGTGGCGGGCGGCAACACCATCTACAACCTGCCGCCGGGCTACACGCTGGCCCAGCAAAGCGTGCTGGATATTCCAGTCACGATTTACTTCATGGTCATTTTGACGATTATCGCCTTTGTGTGGCTGCGTTACAGCGCAACCGGTCGGGCGATCTATGCCGTCGGCGGCAACGCGGAGGCGGCGCGTCTTTCTGGCATTAATCCGCGCCGCATTGTGATGACGGCTTTTGTCCTGAACGGCCTGATGGTGGGTGTATGCGGTCTGATGCTGGCAACCCAGTTTAATCAGATTCAGGCCACCGCGCCGCCCGGTCTGGAATTGTTCGTCATCACTGCGTCGGTGGTCGGTGGCGTGAGTATTCTGGGGGGCACGGGAACCGTTATCGGTTCGACATTGGCGAGCGTGCTGGTCAAGGCGATTGGTTCCGCCATGCTGTTTATCAATGTATCACCCTACTGGTTAAAAGCGGTTCAGGGCACCCTTATCCTCATTACTGTATTGGCAGACATCCTGCGTCGCCGTCGTCAGTCGCGACAATAAGGGAGAAATCACATGGCTGCTGCTGAAAAACCGACTCCGGTCCAATCCGCATTTTCGTTGCGCACGCTGTTCGCCAGTCAGGAATTCATCCTGCTGGTGATTACGGTGGTCGGCGTGCTCTTTCTGGCGACCAAGAGCGACAAATTCCTGACCGTGGATAATCTGCTCAATCAGGGACGGCTGGCAACGGAAGTCGCCCTCATTGCCCTGCCGATGACCTTCATCATCATCACCGGCGGCATTGATCTTTCGGTCGGTTCG
>JAIOHO010000233.1 GCA_019912905.1 Anaerolineae bacterium | reverse complement strand
GCTCTGGACGGGGGCCACGAGTGCCATGAAGAAGTAGGTTGCGGTGAACAGCGCGATACCCAGGATAATGTCGCTGGTGTAATCTGTCAGCAGCAGCGCGCCGCCTACGGTGATGATGGATGCTGCGACTGCCAGCATGAGGCGCAGCACGACCGTGTCCCAGAAGAGTGCTTCTGAGGCTGACTTTTTGCTGGCAATTTCGCGTGCCAGATACTGGTTGATGCCGAGATCGCCGATGACCGAGAATAACCCGGCCCAGGCCAATACGATGGAGTACTGACCGAATTTCTCGTCGCCCAGGGTTCGGACGACCAATACGGTAAAAATGAAGCTGGCGACACGCAAGGCAAGCTGTGCGCCGACACCAAACAACGTGTTCCGGGCTATGATGCGCCCTGCACTGCGGCTGGTGTCGTTGTCGGGCGGTGTGCCAAGGGCATCTGTCATGAAATACCTCTCTGAGATCGGCATCAGAATAATCATAAATCCTAAAGCACAACTTACAATCCTTCAGTCCTATAAAACGGGGAATTTACGGGAATGTCACGGCGGCCTGCCGTGCCTTGACATCCGGCGCACGCGCCCTTTATAATGCTTTACCTACTGTCCGCACAACGAAATTAAGGAGCAGGTCCGGTGGGTCCGCTGCCAAAACGTAAACTCTCACGCAGTCGCCGCAATCGGCGCCGCGCACATGATGCACTCTCGCTCAATCATCTGATTCCCTGCGAAAGCTGCGGTGAATATCACGTTGCTCATCGGGTCTGCCCGAACTGCGGTTCGTATCGCGGCGACACGGTGATCGAAGTGGATGCTGACTGACCTTCAGGGGTTCAGCATCCTTCCAGAAGGAGCCTCCACACTTGTGCGGCTCTTTTTTGTGTCTGAATACAAGGTATGCCGATGACGGATTGGTCTCACACCGCGTTCTTGTTCCCCGGGCAGGGTTCTCAGGCTGTTGGAATGGGGCAGGAACTGTCCGACGCGTTCGCCGAATCTCGCGCCGTCTTTCAGCAGGCGGATGCTATTCTTGGTTTTGAGCTGTCGGCCCTGTGTTTTTCAGGCCCGGAAGACGACCTGAATCAGACTGTTAACACGCAGCCTGCCGTGTTTACGACCGGAATCGCCACCTTGCGCGCTCTGCAAGCTTTGCAGCCGGATGCGCAGCCTGCCATGGCCGCTGGTCACAGCTTTGGCGAGATTACCGCGCTGGTGGCCGCCGATGCGCTGACCTTCGAGGATGGGCTGAAGCTGGCGCGGGAGCGGGGCCGGGTGATGAAAGAGGCGGGTGAGCGCTCTCCCGGGGCGATGGCCGCGCTGCTGGGGTTGGATATCGACGCGGTTCGTGAGCTTTGCGCCCAGGCGCAGGGGCAGACCGGGGGTGTTCTGGTCGTTGCCAATGACAACTGCCCTGGTCAGGTCGTCATTTCAGGAGACAGTCAGACCCTGGACGCCGGTCTGGAGCTGGCAACCACGATGGGGGCACGCCGCGCGGTCAAACTGGCGGTCAGCATCGCGGCCCATTCCCCGCTGATGCAGGCTGCCGCCGACGAGTTCCGCGAGATCCTGGCGGCGACACCCTTTGAAACTCCCCGTATCCCGGTGTACGGCAATCTGAGTGCCGCTCCGCTGACCAGCCCGGATGCCATCCGCGCAGAATTGGGTAATCAACTGACCGACGGCGTGCGCTGGACCGAGTCGATTCAGCACATGATTACGGCGGGCACGGACCGCTTTGTCGAACTCGGCTCCAAAGATGTGCTGACTGGTTTGCTCAAGCGGATCGACCGGAATGTGCGCGGCACACCCATCAACAGCCTGGCTGCCTTGCAAGCCCTGATGATGGAATAAGCCTGGGGCAGCAAACCCCCCTGCCTCTGTGTCCTACCGCAGCGCGTTCAAGCCTTCGAACAATCGCGCCGCCGCACCAAGAGTTACTTCGGGCGGCAGGGCATACGAGAACCGCACCCAGTTCAAGCCCGCATCCGAGAAATACATCCCCGGCACTACCACGACGCCGTAATTCGCCCCCAGGTGTTGGAGCAGCGCCTCCGAGTTGTGCAGTCCGCCTGCTTCGATATAACGCGTACAGTCGATGAAGGCATAATAGCCGTCGCCCATCACAAAGGGCACATTCTCTTTGGCGAGCGCCGCCCGCAGCACCTTGCGGCTCTGGCCGGTCGGCTCGATGATGCTGGCTGCCGCTCGGTCGAAGCCCATCTGATAGGCGGCGATGGCGACGGCCTGGGCGAAAAAGCTGGGCACCACCCCGTGTGACGCCTGGCTGGTGATATGTTTGACGATGGCTTTGCCTGCCAGAATATGGGCGCTGCGGATATTCGACCCGCCCAGACTCTTGGTGATGCCGTCCAGAAAGATGAGCCGTTCGCGTTGGGAGTTGGAGAAGGCTTGCAGGACGGCGTTGATGTCCGATGGGCCATGATCCGTGACCCAGTGATACATCCAGTCGAAGATGACATAAGGATAACCGGAGTCGAGGGCGGTATGCGCCAGCAGGATCTGTTCTTCGACCGGCAGGGTGCGCCCGGTGGGGTTGTCGGGTGACGTGATCAGCAGACCGGCGACGTCACGACCTTCCCGGCGGGCAAATTCGGCGCTGCTGCGGATCGAATCCGGGGTGTAGCGCCAGCCCTGCGCCGGGTCGCCCGGGGCCAGCAGCACGTTAAGGCCGATGGAGTAAGGTCCCCAGGTGTAGCTGACCCAGGGTACCCGTGAGACAACCAGCGCGTCACCTACCCGTCCGCGATGGACGCTGGTGATGGCACTGTAAATCTTCAGCAGGCCGTCGCGCCCGCCCTGGCAGAAGACGATATTTTCCGGCCCCCAACCCGAGGCCGCATCCAGCTTCCAGTAGTCTTCGGCGGCAGCCTGGCGGAACAATGGCGTGCCCCAGGGTTTGTCGTAGCTCGTGCCCTGTCGGAGTTGAAGTTCGAACGCGCGCTCCAGGATCTCGGTTGGCACACCCGGCAGACTCTTGCCACCGTCCCCCTGTGAGGCGTCGTAGGTGGGTGCCTCGGCCCCGGCTTTCTGGCGATAAAGCTGGAGCGTGTCGTTAATCAGAAACATGCGCGAAGGCGGAATATCGAGCATCCGTGCGCGGTAATCGCTGACTGGGATGCGATAGGCTTCGGGCACAGCGAACTGCGGACTGTCCGACTCTGCGGAATACGACTGTTGAGCCACCAATGCGGTCTCCTCCTCTAAACAAAAACACCCCAGACGGGGGTGCTTTGATATGGAAAACGAAAGCGACAGCCCCCGGCTACGGCGGTGTTGGGCGATTAGTATCCACAATCAGCGTCAGATGATGCATGGCGGGAGCCAATTCCTGTCTGTCAAGATGTCCCTATGGTACTCGCGGCGGCGTCAATGTGCAAGATCAGGCACAGACCGGATTGTCTTCACTCCAGCGGTTGGTCCGGTTGGGCCGCCCATGTTCTGCCAGATAGCGGCGGGCATCGGCCCACAGCGCCTGCCATGCCCCAAAGTCGGTCAGCGCGGATTCTGGTTGGCGGCGGCTGCGGGCGACGAAACCGGGGAATTCGTCGCGTCCGGTGGGCTGGCCGACCGGCTGGTAACGCAGGTCGAAGCTCCAGCGAATCGAGTCGCTCTTGTTGGTCAGCGACGTATGTTTGGTCAGGCGGTGCATAAACAAGACGCTGCCCGCAGGCATAGGGAGCGGCACGACATTTTCTTCGATGAGCTTGTTCGGGATCGACAGCAGGCCGCCGTGATCTCCGACCGGGCAGTGCGTGGTCAGGCCCGTTTGGTGGCTGCCTGGGACGACGCACAGACAGCCGTTCTCGATCGTGGCGTCCGTGACAGCGATCCAGACGGTCAGCATTTCGGTGGCATCGGCTTCGACCCGGGCCACGCCCTGGTCCTGATGCCAGGTGGTGGTTTTCACCAGATTACTCTGGTGGGGGTTGTTGACGACGATGGCTTCAGGCGGCTTGATGCGCACATGCTGGATCGGATTGCAGTAGATTTCCGGGCCGATCAACATCTCAACCTGATCGAGCAGCCTGCGATTGCGCAGAAAATTAAAGACGGGTTCGCTCAGGTGAATGGGCGTGTGTTCGTCGATGGGGCCATGCGGCATACTGATGTCGAAATGGCGATACAGGTCTTCGTCGGATTGGCTGATGACCGCAGCCAGGCGCTGGCCGAAGGGCAGATCCCGGAAGGCGGAGGGAATCTTGCCGGCGATATACCATTCTTCCGCCAGCCGGTCGAGGAGCGCCTCATAATCCTCAACCAGTGGTTGCAGGTCTTCTTCGAGGTCGAGCAGTCGTTCGACGACGACGAATCCGTGTTCATCAAACTGCTGTCGGAATTCCGATGGGTTCAACATGCGTATATTCTCCCCAAAAGTCGTTTTGTGATTATGCTACTCGCAATTTGACGTGGTGCCAACTCAACGTTGCGGATCGACGCCTGCCATGCTAAATTGGCCTTATCGACCGCTCAAATGTTCGGGAGCTGCGAAATGATGGAGAGACCACCCGCGTTAGCCGCTGAGAAGGTTCGCGAGTTCGTCATTGCCGGTCATGGCAATCTGGAGCGTGTGCAGGAGATGCTGGCCGAACAACCGGGGCTGCTCAATGCGGCCTGGGATTGGGGCGGCGGCGATTTCGAGACTGCGCTGGCGGGGGCGGCCCACACCGGCAGTCGCGAAATCGCCCGTCATCTGCTGGCGCAGGGCGCGCACATGACTCTTTCCGCGGCGGCCATGCTGGGCGAACTCGACCTGGTGAAAGCGATTCTGGCCGTACAGCCCGAGGCCCGTCATGCGCCCGGCGCGCATGGCATCCCGCTAAAGGTGCATGCCCAGCAGGGCGGCGACGCGGCTGCCGCTGTGGTCGCGTACCTGGATGGGCTGGATTAACAATTTATTCGTAAACTGGCTGAGGCAGGCAAACCTTGCCCCTACAACGGGGTTTTTGGCTAAGCCAGCCGGTTGATGCCGTCGAAGGCCGCCGTTTTATAGGCTTCGGCCAGGGTGGGGTAATTAAAGACGGTGTTGATAAAATAGTCGATTTTGCCCTGGAAGGCCATCACCGCCTGCCCAATATGGATCAATTCGCTGGCTCCCTCACCGATGATCTGCACACCAAGCATTTCATGGGTGTCGTAGTGAAACAAAATCTTGAGCAGGCCGGTGTTATCGCCGATGATCTGCCCGCGCGCGATCTCCCGGTAATGGGCCTTGCCGACCTCATACGGTACACCATCGCGGGTGAGTTCTTCTTCGCTGCGGCCCACCGTCGAGATTTCCGGGATGGCATAAATGCCATAGGGGAAAAGTTCGGGCACGCTGCTGGTCGGCACTCCAAAGGCGTGGCAGGCCGCCATCCGGCCCTGCTCCATCGAGGTGGAGGCCAGGCTGGGGAAGCCGATGATGTCACCGACCGCATAGATATGGGGGACGGTGGTCTGATAGGTGCCGTTGACGGTCAGTCTGCCCCGGCCATCACTCTGCAACCCGGCGGCTTCCAGATTAAGCTTCTCGGTGGCCCCGGTCCGTCCGATGCTGTAGAGGGCTTTTTCGGCAGTGACATGCTTTCCGCTGGCAAGGTGGATCTTTACGCGGGGGCCATTTTCACTCTCGGTCATCTCGACCTTGCTGACTTCTTCCCCCAGACGCAAAATCATGCGCCGTTCGCGCAAATGATAGACCAGGCTGTCGATGATCTCGGAATCGACGAATGACAGGAGCCGTTCGCGTTTGTCGATCAGCGTCACCCGCACGCCCAGGGCCGAGAAGATGCTGGCGTATTCCACGCCGATGACGCCGCCACCAATGATCGCCAGCGTTTTGGGGATGCGGTCCAGTTTCAGGATGTCGTCGCTGGTGAGGATGCTCTGACCATCAAAGACGATGTTCGGGTCGCGGGTCGCGTGGGTGCCGGTGGCGATCACGATGCAGCGAGCGGTGACGGTCTGGCTGCCGCTGCCATCCACCTGGTCAAGATGGATGGTATGGGGGTCGCTGAAAGCCGCTTCCGCCGCCAGCATGTCTACGCCGTTGCGAATGAGC
>JAIOHO010000232.1 GCA_019912905.1 Anaerolineae bacterium | reverse complement strand
CATCTACTTATCCCAGCGGCGATCCGGCTGCCAGAAGGCGAGTTTGGGGGTGTTCCATTCCTCGGTTGGTTCGAACAGGCCGGGGAAGCGCAGGTTGGCTTCGATCCCCTCGTAATTCAGATCGATTCCCAGGCCCGGTTTATCCGGCACCTGCACGTAACCATCGACAATCAGCGGATCGGGTAAGCCCGTCACCAGGTCTTTCCAGAACGGCAGATCGAGCGCGTGCATTTCCAGCGCCATCAGGCTGGAAATCGCCGCTCCGCAGTGAACGTTTGCCATGAGCGCAATCGGCGACCCGGCAAAATGCAGCGCGGTGGGCAGGCCGTAGCGCTCGGCATAGTCGGCGATGCGCTTGGTTTCCAGCATCCCGCCCGCCGTCAGCAGGTCCGGGTGAATGATGTCAAAGGCATGTTTCTCGATCGGCTCGCGGAAGCCATCCCACAGGTAGATGTCTTCCCCGTTGGCGGTGGGCACATTGATGGCTTCAGTCACGCGGCGGTTGCCTTCGACATCCTGCCAGGGGATGATGTCCTCCATCCAGGCCAGGCCGAATGGCTCCAGGGCATGGCCCAGGCGGATGCCATCCTTGACCGACAGCGGCCCGAAGTGGTCGATTGCCAGCGGCATGTCCCAGCCGACCGCTTCGCGTACCGCCGCGACAATCTCGACAAAGCGGGCAATGCCTTTATCCGTGAGCTGGGTCCCCTGACGTGTCCCAACGACCGGCTGACCCCAGCGCATGTGATGCTCGTATTTCGTGGGAGTGCCGACGGTACCGTCCGGGTAATCTTCGAGGATGTGCAGGCCGACGTCGAACTTGATAAAGGTCATTCCCAGCGCTTTGCGGCCCAGAACACGCTCGACATAAGCCTCCGGTGTCGCACTGGCGGCGCGCGGCGTATCGGCATACAGGCGGATGTGGGTGCGATATTGGCCGCCCAGAAACTGGTAGCAGGGCACCCCATAGACCTTCCCGATCAGGTCCCACAGCGCCAGTTCGATGCTGGAGACGCCGCCGCCTTCGCGCCCCCAGTTGCCGAACTTCTTGATCGTGCGAAAGATCATGTCGATGTTGCATGGATTCTGGCCGATCAGGAAGTGTTTGTATTGCAGGGCATTTTCCTTATGCCCTGCATCGCGCACCTCGCCGAGGCCGTAAATGCCCTGATTGGTATCGATGCGGATGATGGGGTAATCGTAGTTCGACGCGACCACCGCCATGCGCATGTCGGTGATGCGGAGATCGGACGGACTGGAAGCGGTGTTCACGGCATCCTCGACCCGACCGACCTGTGCTTCGTGCTCTTGTTCGCTCATAAACCGGCTCCTGATGAAAAATAATCTAAAGGTCGCTGTTACGCAGCACTATTTCGCTTTCCAGGTAAAATACGGCTCGATCCGGGCGTAAACCCGGTCAATTTCCCGCAGGTCTTCGGCATCCAGCGTATGGGTCTGGTTGCGGATACGGTTGTTCTTCAGCACCCCGCGCCGGATCATGATTTCCTTGGCATAAGCCATGCCCATCAGACCTTCGAGCACAATCCCCGGCATCACATGATCGAACAGTTCCTCGGCTTCGTTCTGCTCACCGGCATCCAGGAGATCCCAGATCCGTTGCAGCACATCGGTATACTCACAGGCCACGATCACCCCACACGCGCCGCGTGCCCGCTCGGTCATCAGATACAATCCGCCCGCGCCGCCCATCACGCCATGAATGGCCGAGGACTGGCGCGCCATCAACCCGCCGATGGTATGCGTGCTCGGTGTCACTTCCTGCTTCACCCAGTTCACATTCTCGATTTCCGAGCACAGACGGATAATCTGATCAGTCGTCAGTGGGGCGAGGTTGGCGTTCTGGACCCACACCGGGATGCGGACCGCCCCGGCAATCGCCCTGAAATAGGCAAAAATACTATCGAAATCGGTCTTGAGCATATACGGCGGCATGGCGATAACCGCATCCGCGCCCACCGACTCGGCATAACGGGCGTAATCGACTGCCAGCGGCGTATTCAGTGCAGCGCAGTTGGCGACGACCGGCACCCCGGCGGGCTTGCACAACTCCACCGGAATCCGAATCATCAGACGGCGTTCATCTTCGGTCAGGAGCTGGAACTCGCTGACCATCACCGGCACACACAGGCCGCGTGCCCCGGCTTCGATACAGAACTGGATTTCAGCCCGCAGCGCTTCCTCATCAATGCGATCCTCACCATCAAATGGTGTCATCGGGATGGCAAAGATGCCGCGCCAGTCTTCCACAGCAGTCATGATTCCCCTTTCCGTTCAATCACAGTTCACCCGCGCCGGATTATACTGCCTCCTGCGCGCGGATACCCGCTTGATCAGTCCAATTTGGGGCGCAAACTCCGGCATCTCGGTAAAATAACCCGCATGGTATCTTTTTCTGGAGGCAGCACCATGCAAGCCGGTCAGATTGCGGAACCCGGGCAGGCGGCGGTCATCACCGCTGCCCAACCCGTTCCCGGACCCGATGATGTCCTGATTCGTGTGCGCGCAGCCGGGATCTGCGGCACCGATCTCCATATTTTTAAAGGTGAATACGAGGCGCGCTATCCTCTCATCCCCGGTCATGAATTCAGCGGCGTGGTCGCCGCAGTCGGCAGCCACGTCACCCGTTATCAGGTCGGTGATCGCGTCACCGCCGACCCCAATATCCCCTGCAACCGCTGTGCCGCCTGCCAGCGCAACGAACCCAATCAGTGCGAGAATCTGGCGGCCATTGGCGTCACGCGGGATGGGGCTTTTGCCGAATGGGTTACTGCGCCGGAGGGCAACGTCTTTCCAATTGGCGATCTGTCCTTCGCGGCGGCAGCGCTGGTGGAACCGCTGGCGTGCGTCGTCTGGGGCCTCAAACGCGTTCAGGTCCAACCCGGTGATTCGGCGCTGGTCTTCGGGGCTGGTCCGATGGGCTGCCTGGTGGCTCAGGCACTGCATCATGCCGGTGCTGCGCAGGTGGTCATCACCGATACCGTCCCCTTCCGCCTGGAGCTTGCGGCCAGTCTGGGCCTCACCACCGTGCTGGCCGACGACCACGCGCGCGATCAACTCAAAGCCATCGCGCCTTCTGGTTTCGACATCGTAGCTGATGCCACCGGCCTCGCGCCCGTCCTCGAAGGGGCCTTTGAATACCTGCGCCCACGCGGAAAATTGTGGGTGTTTGGGGTCGTTCCGCCGGATAAACGGGCGGTGTTCGTGCCTTACGACGTCTTCCGCAAAGACTGGACGATCATCGGCAGTTTCGCTGTGAACCGCACGTTTCACGAGAGCATCGCGCTCATCCAGAACGGAGCCATACAGGTCGAGCCGCTGATTTCACACCGTCTGCCGCTGGCTCAGTTTTGCGAGGGCCTGACCATCGCCGAACAGGACCCGCATCGTATGAAGGTTCAGTTTGAGATGAATTAAGCATTGCATTGGCAATTTTGCAGGGAAAGAGTTTACACATGACCGACAACGTGTTATCCGCAAAACCCATCCTGGAGCGTTTTCAGTTGCAGGGCCGTATCGCGCTGGTCACCGGCGGCGGCCAGGGCATAGGCCGGGCATTCGCCCATGCCCTGGGAGAAGCAGGCGCAGCCTTGGCCGTCGTGGATGTCGTCACCGAACGCGCCGAAACCGTGGCCGCTGAACTCACCACTAAGGGCATCGACTCGCTCGCCCTGACCGCCGATGTCACCCAGACCGCGCAGGTCCAGGCGATGGTGGACGCCATCCTCAAAAAATGGGGCCGACTGACGATCGCCATCAATAACGCCGGGATTGCCGACTGGACCGCGGCGGAAGACGTGAGTGAAGACAGTTGGGACCGCTTGAATGCGGTCAACCTCAAAGGCGTCTTCCTGTGCGCTCAGGCGGAAGGCCGTGTGATGCTGGAAGCAGGCTATGGCAAGGTCATCAACGTCGCCAGCATGTCGGCCAGCATCGTCAACATGCCGCAGAAGCAGATGGTCTACAACACGACCAAGGCGGGCGTGCTCCATCTCACCCGCAGCCTGGCCGCAGAGTGGGCACCGCGCGGGGTGCGGGTCAACAGCATCAGCCCCGGCTACACCCGCACGCAGTTGGTAGAGGATCTGCTGCAAACGCCGGTCGGCAAGGAGGTCGCCCCGCAGTGGATGGGGATGACCCCGATGGCACGCATGGCGGAAGTCACCGACCTTCAGGGTGCAGTCGTGTATATGGCCTCCGAAGCGTCGGATTTCATGACCGGCAGCGATATGGTCATCGACGGCGGTTACTGCCTGTGGTAAACCCATGAGGGGCCGTCGCTGGCCCCTCATCTTGCGATCTCGGATCGAGTGCTTAAGCCTGCGCCAGGTCCTGATGTTCCTTAGCAGCACGTTCGAGCGCCCGCTGCGCCTGCCGGACATTGATCTTGGGGGCAACAGCCGCATAAAAACGGGCCGCAGTCGCCTCGACTGCCTGCTGCCCCGCGCTGGATCGATCGTCGAGGCCAAGCGCGTAATCCGCTTCGTCCAGCCCTTCGATGGGTTCCAGTGTGATTTCCAGAACCGATTCGCGGCGGATGCGTTCCATGGTCTGGCGGCGTTTGTCGGCGGCTTTGGCCCGTTCCGCGCTGCCCGCCTGCTGATAATAATCGCGCAGGGCCGCCTCCAGGTTGACGGCGTGTGTCAGAATCGCCCCAAACGTATTGAGTGATGCCATTCGGCCCCCTAAATCCAGCGTTCGATGACGATCTTGCGATCGGTAAAGAAGTCGATGGAGTCCGCGCCCTGGCCGTGCAGGTCGCCAAAGAACGAATCTTTCTGCCCGCCGAAGGGGAATGAGGCTGACGGCGCAGCCACGCCGATGTTGACCCCGATATTCCCGGCGTGCACACGGTATTTGAACTCGCGCGCGTATTTTCCGCTGCTGGTGAAGATGCTGGCGGCGTTCCCGTAATGGCTGCCGTTGACGATTTCGACCGCCTCATCGAAGCTGTCCGCCTTCATC
>JAIOHO010000231.1 GCA_019912905.1 Anaerolineae bacterium | reverse complement strand
GTCCAGGGGCGTCCATATTCGACAAAGGGCTGCACAATCATTGTCAACCAGATGTAGCCCGGCGGCTGCGAGGCATAGTAGTCTTCCACATAATTGTTTGGCTCAACGCCTCGGCGGTGGAGGCTGGTCACTTGATAGACGGACTCATCGGTTTTATCCTGATGCGGCAAAAAGCGATCATACGTGGCAAAGCGGATACCGGCCCCAAGGAGCAGCAGCACGATAAATGAGAACAGGACCAGGAGGTGTCGAAAGCGATAGGGGTTGTCTGAGGCAGGCTGTGCCTTCGCAATATTCTCGGTCTCGATCATCCGACTGTGCTCATTTCCACCCAACTGAGTTTGTAACCAGAATGTGAAAGTATATCATTCTCCATTTGGTTGATACAATGGCCCGAGAGTGGCTGTGCTTGATTCGAAGGAAATGATAGGCCATCTGCGAAGACCTCGATGAAGCTGTGAACACCTTCAAAATCTGCCCTTTTGCACACGATGATCCCGATACGTAACGGGATGCGCCGCGCTGGAAAGTGCGGCATAACCGTCATGCAACTCGTAAGAGCCAGAGCAGGCAGGACGAAGGCTATCCTTGACACGAGTGCTAGAATCGATCAGCGGAGATTCACGTGATATGCTAACGGATGAGCGAATTGGGTCTATCCAGAATCCCATCTTCAGGTGAATCCTGGTGAAGAGGCATAGTAGAAATTGACATGACCGAAATCAGACACCTGAGCGCACAGAATGATGTGGCATCACCAGAAAACACGCTTCGGGTAAAAGTAGTCGCATGGCTGATTCTGTTTATCGTGATAGGAACAGGGGCAGCCTTCCGGGGACTCACGTTTGACCGCCAGTACCCGGTGATTGCGTCCGGCGATGAGGCGAAGATTTCACTCCATGCAATGGAACGAAGAGACGACATGCCCATGAAGGAGGCTTTTGGGGCGACGCAAATTGAAGACAGCTATGCCTATCCGCCATTGGCGCTCTGGGTCTATATTCAGGTGCAGCGCATCACCGAAGCCTTCGTACAGTTCCCTTTCCCGACCGATTATGTGAATGCAAATCGGGCGGCAGTGGCAGTCATAGGGGTGATCACCTCTGGGCTGATGTGCGGGCTGGGCTGGGTGGCGGCAAGGCCGCTTGGTCGAGGGAGCGCCTTCATCGCGGCAGTGATCGTGGGTGGCATCTGGTCACTGGACGCGCAGGTAATCCGAGTCAACAACATCGCGGCAACTGATCCCATCTATTATCCGTTTTTTGTAATCAGTCTGATAACGACGATTCTCGCCATCCGCAAGGAGCAGCCGGTCTATGCGTTCATCGCACTGTTGGGGGTCATCGCGGCAGTCTATACCAAGTACATTCCGGTATATGGGTTGTGGCTACCAGCTTCAGCGGTGGTGATCCTTATTCGTGACCTGGGCTGGCGGCGGATGTCTCCCTGGCTCATCCTCATGGCAATCATATTCGCACTCAGCGCAGCTTGGCTGATTGGGGTTTATGACGCCCTTCACGCGAACATGGGGGAAGCAGAGCGCGCGGCCTCAGGGCAGATTTATTATCTCGTTTCGCCCAGCCGCAACTGGCAAAACCTGAAAGCGCTCGGGCAGTATGCACTGAATTGGTGGTGGACGCTTCCGATTGTCGCAGCTGGCGCGGCAGCAAGTGTATGGAGCAGCAGACATAAGCGACCTTATCTTCATCCGGCATGGCTGCTTGTCATCCTACCATTCGCCATGTTTTGTATCATGATCTATTCCTCAATTGAGGTCAACGAGGATTGGTGGCGCGCACGCTACCTCCTGCCAGCGGCAATGGTGGTCATGCTGCTGACAGGGGTGGGCCTGGCGCAGATTTGGGTTTGGCTGACCGCCCGCTTCACGCAGCTAACGATGAAGGCCCTCCCGCTCTTTATCAGCTGCATCGCGCTCTTGATTCTGCCTGGTGAAATTCTTGCGAACCTGGAGCTGGTCCGTGAGGCGCAGGCAATCGATACCCGGCAGCGTGTATGGGAATATACGGACAGTACGATTACGCCTGAGGGTAAAATCATGCTGAAGCGTTCTTCCCCGACAGAGGATCTCTGGAATCGAAGCTGGAGTGGCTACAACGGAGCGACCACCTTTGAATGGGTATTTGAAGCCCAACCGAATCGCCTGCCGCCGGCAGACTTTGTCGATCTGGGTGTCAATTACCTGGCAACCACGTTCACGAAGAGCGATTACAGCAGCCCAGAAATTCGCGCCTGGATCAACCAGTTATATCTATTGAAGGTCGTAAAACATGTGCCGGAAGGTGGATGGTCACTCGATTTGTACTTTTATCGGCTGCTACCCCCGCAGATTAATACCGATGTGACCTTCGGTGAGGGAATTACCCTGGATGGCTACGACATCAGCCAGATGGACCTCACCGCCGGAGATACCCTTCACCTGCGCCCCTTCTGGAATGCGACCCGCACACCAGAAACGAACTACAGTATTTTTGTTCATCTGTATCCGGGTAATGGAACGACCGAGATTCTTGCCCAATATGATGGTTCTCCGGCCAGGTCAACGCGCCCTACATCCACATGGGACGACCCGGAAGAATTCATCCCTGGCAGTGACATCTCGCTGATCATCCCGCCCGATCTTCCTTCGGGGAACTATACCCTCGCGTTGGGGCTGTATGATTACACCACAGGCGAGCGGTTAACAACGGACACAGGGGCAGACAGGATCACCCTATCACTCCGGATAAGGGCGAGCCATTCGTGATTAGAAAACAGACGGGTGCTGGACAATCAACCAGGCTACAGAGCGGCAGATACTTCAGAGCATTTCAGGATCGACAGCCGAACGCAGCAAAAAAGGCGCACTGACCCAGCGCGCCCGGATCAAGTGGAACGATGCGCTTCACGCGCCGACCGGCATCCGCAGGCTCAGCGCCGCCTCGCACAACGCCTCTTGCGAGATAATCGCCACGTTGGTGGCATGATGGTAGGTGCTGACAAAGTACAGCATGACCGCCCAGGAGTCCTGCTGGGACGCAGCACTGGACAGCCCGGCATGAATATCGTCGATTCCAGCGATGATCCGGTGCAGGTGTTCGCCCGGTCGCAGCGCCAGCAGGTCATCCAGCGCTGCGCCCAGCCTGACCTGGCATGGGCAGCCCATCACATAACGTTCGCAGAAAAATACGGTGACCTGGCCCTGCGCGTCAATCATCAGACTGCCGCCCAGTGTGCCTTCGACAAAGGTTTGCATGAGGAGTCCCCCAGGTTAGCCGGACGAGAGGTCCGGTCAAGACAATAGTTCGAGCACTCCAAACAATCGTTTTTTTGCGTGCAGCTACACACTCTCCGATTGTATAGAGAATCGACCTGTCTGGGGTCAGGGATTATTTGTGACAAATTTCACAATATAAATCTTGACAGAATGACTGCGACCTGTTCCATCACATCGGGACCAGCGCCCAGCGTGCCGCCGTGCGCAGTTTTTCCTGCGACACGATCAGCATATTGGTCGAGTGCCGGTAGGAGCTGAGCACGTACAGCACGACCTCCGGCTGCTCCAGATGCAGGCTGGGCGGGGCTTCGCGGGCGTAAATATCCTCGATGCCCTCAATGCGGCGATCGAGATGCTCGTCGGCCTCCAGGCTCAGCAGGTCGCCGAGGATGGGGCCAAGCGCCACATCGCATGGGCAGCCTGTGACGAAGCGCTCGCAGAAGAAAGCCGTGACCTGGCCCTGCCCATCCACAAACAATTTTCCGCCAAGATAACCATCGACGACCACCTGGCTCATCATGAACCTCCCTTAAAAAACAAAACCGGACACACGGCCTCGAAAGGGTGTATCCGGTAGCTGCGGTGCATCAGAAATGTCTCTCTACCGCTGCGGTGACTTCAGCGGTGCCTTTCTATAAGCTCAGTATAGCCAGAAAATGGGCGCTTAAAGTCAGCCCGCCGCGGTGAGGAATGTCATACGCCGGTGTGCCGCATCGTATAAAACAGCCCCCTCAAAAGCAGGCAGCTTTTTGCGGGAGCGGCTCCCGCTGTCCGCCTGAATGGGCTTGCAGCGCTCGATGAATTAACGATTCCAGGCGTCCATTACCTGCCGCAGAATCCCCAGTTCGCCGATATGATAGGCGTTGTGATCGGCCACCAGCAGCGCCTCGCGCAGGATCGTATGCCCCGGTTCGCCGTGCGCGATCTGCGCCACCAGGTCCATTTGCGGGTCGCGCACGATGGCGACCACGGCCTGCAAATCGGCTCGGAATCCGTCGAGGCTTTGCTGCCAGCCTGCTGCATCCGTGTGGGCATCCTGCGCAGGCCAGTAACCCTTCGGCCAATCACGGTACTCATAGGCCGGGTTGCGCATGTAATCCAGAAGATCCCACTGAGAAATGCGCAGATGTTCCACCAGATGCCAGGGGGTATAGGGC
>JAIOHO010000230.1 GCA_019912905.1 Anaerolineae bacterium | reverse complement strand
CTCGAAGGCTCGACCGACGAGCAGAATCTGCTCGACCCACAGGGCGACGTCATCCTCTTCGACCTGGTCCAGCAGCGGATCAATCAACTGCTCCGGGGAGCTGAACATCACCTCCGTCGCCAGGCAGGAAATCGCCTGAGCGACTGAATCCCGCGATTCCGGGGGGTCGCTGTCCATCAACTGCTCGAACCAGCGAGCCACAATCGGGTGGACCTGTTCGCAGGATGAGCCGGTCCCCAACTGCGCGTTGGCAAGCTCTTCAATATGCCGGAGCCATTCCGGGTCATTCGAGGAAGGTGGTTTGTCCACGAGGCTGTTCCTTCTCGCATGAGAGTCTGGATGATGATCATTTCATTGTAACGGTGATAATTCGAAAATACCACTTCGAGGCCAGATTTTAGTACAGATTTTCTAGGACGGCCAGCCGAAATTCGACCCGAAAGCAGCCCGCATGGGTGCCGCCAGCCAGCCGCCCGAACAGGGAACATACCCAGCAGATTCGTTGTATGATATAGTGAATGCTCGCAAATCAAAGGGCAGCGTTTTGCATCATCCATGACCCGCAATAAGTGGTTAATCGCTGGCAGCGGCATCCTCATCAGCATCATTTTCCTGGGGTTCGCGTTTCGCAATCTGCATCCCGAGCAGGTCCTGGCGAATATCGGGCAGGCTGATGGGCTGCTGCTGCTCGTCAGTGCGGCCTGGTACTTTGCAGCGGTAGCGGTGATTACCCTGCGCTGGCAGTTTCTGCTGAACACCAGCCGGCACATCCCCCTGCGCCGCCTGATTCCCCTGGTGTGCATCGGTTATGCCGGGAATAACATTTACCCATTCCGCAGCGGCGAAGTGCTGCGCATCGTCCTCTTACAGCGCAATCATGGCGTGCCGCTCGTGCGGGGGACGACTACGGTCCTGATCGAGCGCGTGTTTGACGGCCTGGTGATGCTGACCTTTGTCATCGTATCGCTGCTGCTTTCCGAAGTGCCATCGCCGGAAGTACATACGGTCGCCATGGTCGCCGCGCCGATCTTCCTGACCGCCCTGGCAATCTTCTTTGTGCTGGCCGCCCGCCCCAATCTGCTGCGGCAGATCAATTCGGCGGTCCGGCAGAGGATGCCCGAACGCGCGCAAAAGATCACATCCGGGCTGGTCGAGGACATCATCAACGGCCTGGACGGTTTGCGCAGTCCAGCCGATCTTGCCGGTGCGGTGGTCAGTTCGTATGTCACATGGGCGCTGGAAGCCAGCGTCTACTGGATCGTGTCGATGGCTTTCAACCTGGGAACCGGCTATCCGACCATGCTGCTGGTGGTTGGGGTCGTCAATCTGGCCGGGCTGATTCCGGCCTCACCGGGGCAGTTTGGCGTATTCGAGACCTTTGCTTCGGTCGTCCTGGTCGCTGGCGGGGTACCGCAGGTGCTGGCCCTGGCCTTCGCGCTGAGCGTCCACATGGTCATCTGGCTGCCGGTCACGCTGGTCGGCCTGGCGTTTCTGCTTCAGCAGGGTCTCAATCTGTCGGCGATCGCGCGCGCCCAGCAGTTGGAGCAGAATGCGGCGGGATAGAGCCAAAATATGGAGAAACTGCGCGAAATTACCTTACCCGAACGCTTGCCGCTACTTTTGGAACTACAACCTGATAGTAATCACCCTTCTTGGCCGTATATAGCTCAAACCTTATTCTGCCATTCTAACTGCTACTTAATCAATATGAGTCAGTTATACTGTAGGAATCTACTTATAAATGCTGCCTTCAATAATCAAAATCATTCTTTGAATCTATCTGAATTTCCGACACTTCAAGAAGTTGTTGTTCACTTCAAGCTAAAACTCGATACTTTTTTCGACGATAATGAAGCTTATGCAAATCTATTTGGTCCTACGGTCAAAAGATATTACGAAGCATTTAGCGCCTTTGAAAAACCTAAACCATGCATTGTAAGGGACAGTTACCCCGGAATGACAGAAGGCAAACCACTGTACGTGATTGACGGAATGCATCGACTGGTCGCGTTTGGACTTCGTACTGATCTTGCATTGGAATACTTTCCCATAAAGATTTACTATTGCACTGAAAAACTTCTACCCTAGCAGACGACTAATCTAAGACAGTTTCAACAGATGAAAAGCGAAAGCAAACTCAAAATCGGTATCATCGGCGCGGGCGTCGCTGGCCTGTCCGCCGCCTGGGATCTGGCACGCGCAGGGCATGAGGTCCATCTTTACGAAGGCGCGGATACGGTCGGAGGGCTGGCCGCCGGGTTCAAAGACGAAAGCTGGGATTGGCACCTCGAAAAGTTTTATCACCACTGGTTCGAGACGGACACACACATTAAAACTCTGATCGACGAATTGGGCTGCACGGATCGGCTGCTGTGGCCGCGCCCCAAGACCAGCTACTGGCTCGATGGCAAAATCTACCGGTCGGAGATTTCTCCCAGCGCGCTGCTGCTGCCCCTGTCACCGATCGCCAAATTCCGGCTCGGCCTGGTGGGAGTCTATCTCAAACTCACCCGCGATTGGCATGCGCTCGAAAAGGTCACGGCACATGAGTGGATGCGCCGTTACATGGGCCGTGAAGCCTACGAACGCCTGTGGC
>JAIOHO010000229.1 GCA_019912905.1 Anaerolineae bacterium | reverse complement strand
AGGTTTATAGTACCCCTTCCTACGGTTTAACCTTTGTCTCAGACCACTATCATAGATAGTGGGTTTCTTATTGTACTAAACAAAAAGGGGCACGGCAGCGCGCCGTACCCCCGGGGAAATCGTTCAGGCAGAAAGTTACTTCATGACTGCGCCGAGCGTATCACACGCCGGGCAGGTGCCATCAGGCCGGAACATCGCGTACCCACCCATCGGATCGGTCGCCGTATAGAATGGGAAATCCACGTTCCACACGATCATCAGCCGCACATGACCGCTCTGAGCTGCCGCCGTTGCTGCGCCTGCCAGCCATGCCGCATGTTCCTGTACGCTGGTGTTCGCCGCCCAACCAAATGACGCGGGGATGGCGGTGCTGAAGCCGTCACCGGACAGGTAGCCCAACTCGCTGAAGCACACCGGCTTGCCACCGAATGGATTGTAGCCGCGTGCCAGCATGGAACTGAAGTAGTAGGAAGGATACTCGCCACGCGGATCGGCGCTGTTTTGTGTGGGAGGGACAATGCCTTCGTTATAATGCAGCCCGACACAGTCCAGGTACTGCGCCGCGCCCGCCTGGGCCATCTGCTGCATAAACACATCGTCATTGCAGCCGCCCGCCGCACAGCCCGCCGCGCCGAAGAAGCCCGTTGGAGCCGGAGCGCCACTGACCACCAGCGTATTGGCGTTGCGCGACTTGATGGCATTGAATGCCCGCGCCAGCATCTGGGTGTAGCTGCCGCCGTTGATCGAACCGGCAGGCCACTCCCGGTCGATGTTCGGCTCGTTCCACACCTCGATCGCGTCGGCACCCAGCGCCGCCACGCCGCCCAGGAAATCGGCAAAGCTGCCGATATACGAGTCGAAATTGCCCATCTGCGCCTTGTCGCCCTTGATGCCGAGCAGGATCTTGAAGCCGTTGGCTTTGGCTTCGTTGATCGTCCCTGCGGCTTTGCTGGGATCATCGCCCAGTTTGTATTCGACCTGTTTCTTGACCCAGGTCATTCCGGCACGGTTCATCAGGCTGACGGTATTGCTGTTCAACTGCAATACGTGGCCGCCCAGTTCGAACCCACCGACCGCCGCGCTGCCCGAGACTGGCGCGGGCAAAGCGGAACTGGAGGTGTCGGCTGCGGGCGCGCTGGAGATGACCTGATCGCACACCGCCACGTCTTTCAGGTCAAAACTGACCCGCGCCTGGAATGTCTCACCACGCAGGCTGGTAATCGAAAAGTTCCAGCCGAACCATACCCGGCGACCGAAGTCACCTTCCTCGAGGGTCCGGCAGCCATCATCAATACCCTGCTTCCATTCCGCCTGCTCGAAGGAATAGGACTGGATGAGGGTGAGATCGACCGAGCGATCTTCTTCAATCGCGTCGCGCGCGGTGGAAAATCCGAGCCAGATTGGGTCCGTCGGAGTAGAGGTCGGCTGCTGGGCCAGGGCAGGCACGGGAGACAGAGTTAACGACAAAGATGCCAGCACCAGCACACCCATCAGGCTCGACCACACTAATTTCATGCTTCTACGCATTTGCAGAATCCTCAGAAATCTTCCGCCAAAACAGCGCCTAAGCCTACCTGAAAAGCCGTGAATTTCCAAGCGGGAATCAAACAGCGTAGATCAAACGGGGGTTATGCGTATTGCAGTGCGCTTCTCACATAGGGTTCTCAGCCGGCCTGCCCGTGTGATGTCGCAGAAGACCGGCTGAGGTGGCGGACAGTCATTACGAAGGTTCAGAATCCACGTGACGGGCGGCAGCTTCCCGCAGGAACGACATCTTCTCGACCAGTTCCTGCTGTCCCTGCTGGCCGAGCATGCGGCCAATCGAATCCATGATGTCGAGCAGCGCCGGGCCAAACTGCGCCACGCCCTGAGGGATCATCCTGAGGGCGTCTTCATCACTTTCGGTCGACAGCAGTTCGTTCAGGTAGCGCAGTTCGGGCTGCATATTCTGTTGCAGCAGCCGCACCACTTTCTCGTAAATCTGCTTCAGACGACCGCTGGCCTGAAGATCGGCGCGGCGCTCGGCTTCCTGAATATTGGCCGCCAGCACCGCCATGAACGTATCGTCAATCAGGTCCAGATTTTCCTCAAGCACTTCGTCCGGGTTCGGGCTGTTGACGACGGATTGCAGCAGACCGGCTGCGTTCTGCAGGGCCAACTGCGCCTGCTGATCGACCATCTGCGTCAGTTGAACCAGATTCTCGCGCAGCGTTTCCAGTCGGCTGCGCTCACCCGCCGGAGCTTTGCCGATGCGCACGGTCAGTTCCTGAAAGAACTGGTAATCGAAGGCCGGACGCACCAGACCCACCAGCGCCTGGAGCCGCTGCGGATCATCGGCATAACTCACGGCGAGGTCCAGCAGATCGCCCAGCGACGGCGACTCTCCTAATGCCTCGATCTCAGCAGCGACCACTTGCACGACCGCCTGCTGCTGCTCCGCCATGGCGGTGATCTGCTGCCCATAGGTCGAGATTTCGGCGGCACGTTCCTGGATCATCAAAAGCGCGTTGACGACATTTTCCTGACCTTCTTGCGCCGCATGTTGCAGCAGCGCCAGCGTCGCCTGGAAGAACTCCGCATCAATGTCGGCATCATGATCGCGGATCGCATCATCCAGCTTGTCCGGTCCAGCCTGCATCAGGTGTTCGATCAGGTGCACCGTCTGGCGCTGACCTTCCATCATCTCGTGAGTAATGCCATCTTTTTCCAGAATCTGATCGACCAGGCCCTGCATCGTCAGAGCCTGTTTGGGCTGGAACATGTACCCTCGAAAGGATTCTTTCGGGATATTGCGGGTCAATTCCTTGAGCATGTCGCCCACGATTCGGTCCTGCTGGTCGCGCGGCAAACCCAGTTCCATCGGCACAAACGAGATCAGCAGCTCCTTGCTGGCATCATGATACAGCAGCGGCGCGGCCACCGTGTTGGGAGTGCCGCAGTTCGGACAGCGGACCGTATTCAGACGCCCGCTTAACAAGGACGCTTTTAAGGTAGGTTGCTGCTGCGCGTCGATGATGTTTTCGACCATGACCGGGTTGGGCTGGCCGCACTTCGGGCATTGAATGGTCATTCGGCTTGGCATAAACGATGCACTCCAATTCAGGCATGAATGGTCAGGATAGTGGCAGGATGATGATAAAGGTCGATCCCTCGCCAGGTTTGCTTTCGACATGAATCTTGCCGTTATGGGCTTCGATAATGGCCTTGGTCAGATAAAGCCCCAGGCCCGTGCCCTGTGTCTTGCGGCTGAGCGCGCCATCGACCCGGTAAAAACGGTCGAAGATATGATCCTGCTCATCCGGGCTGATCCCCACGCCCTGGTCGCGGACATAGACGCTGACGGTCTTTTCACTGGCCGAGCCGCCCACTTCGATGACACCGCCCTCTGGCGAGTATTTTACGGCGTTGCTCAACAAATTGTCGAATACGCGCCGCAGGCCAGCCGCATCCCCCTGAATGACAGGAAGATGGGCCGGAAAGGTCAATTGGAACCGGTGTTTGCTGCTCTGCACCTGGAAGCGTTCCACCGCGCGCGCGGCCAGTTCGTCCAGGCGCACGTCGGTCAGGGTAAGGCGCATGCGCTCCGCCTGGAGTTTACTGGCGGCCAGCAGGTTTTCGATCAGGTCGGTCAGGCGGTCGGCTTCATCCTCGATGACCAGCAGCCCATCCCGAATCACCTGGACATCCCAACTGGCATCCTCGCGCCGCAGCGTCCCGGCATAGCCTTTGATCAGGGCCACGGGGGTCTTGAGTTCGTGCGAGATGCCCGAAATAAAGACGTTCTGCATCTCCTGGGCGCGGCGGAAACTGGTAATATCACGCACATTGGCGATGACGTTAACGAGCTTGCCATCCGAGCTGTAGAGGGGCACATACGTGATGGCGACCCCCAGCGTCAGCCCATCCAGGCGCACGATGTCCCCCTCGACGTGCCGTGTTTCGGGAGTATCGTCCTGCGAGGGTTTTTTCGGCCATCCGGCCAGCATCGCATCCTGAAGATTGCCCGGCTCGACGACACCCCAGACGATGACTTCTTCCTCATGACAGCCGAGCGCATCCGCACTATTCCAGGCCGTCATGCGCTCCAGAGCGGGGTTGAACATGACAATTTTGCGCTGCGTATCGAGGATCATGACCCCGTCCGCGCTGTGGCGCACAAAGGCATCCAGGCGCTGGCGCTCGCGATTGACACGCTCGTAAAGCTGCGCATTATGGACCGCAATGGCGGCCTGATCCGCAAAGCTTTTCAGCATTTGCAGGTCGTTCGGCGTGGTCACCCCCACATAATCCCGAAACACGAGCAGCAGACCCACCGGCTCGCCCGCCATCACCAGCGGCATCGGGAAAAGCTGGCGCAGTTCCGGGTCGATCAGCTCGGCCATCTGCTGTAGATTGTCTTCGAGGTCGTCGAATTTTTGACCCTCGCTGACCCCGGCCACCAGTTCCGCCAGCTGCGACTCCAGTTCCGGCAGCTTATCCGTGTCGATGTTCAGAATGGCGCGGATGGCGTAGTCGTCGGTCGCCGGATTGCGCAACGCGATAAAACCAACGCCGTGCCCGGCCAGCATCGCCACCGACGCCTTCAGGACGAGCTTCAAGACCTCACCCAGGTCGAGCTGGGCGGTCATGGCCCGGATGATCTCAAGGAGCAGATCACGCTGGCGGACGCGATAATCAGGCAGGAGCAGCATAATGTTCCGATTGTAGCACGAGATAATTTCGGATGGAACCAGATTACTGGATTTCTGTTGCTATTCTAACAGCGGAACCATGCCACCCTGGGTATGCACCAGCGCCGCGGCGCCCACGATGCTCACGTCATCACCCAGCGCCGCCATCTCGATTCTGAGCTGGTCGATATAGCCCTCGTAAATCACACTCTTGCGAATCGCGGCGCGCATCGGGTCGAACAGGAGATCACCGATCTGGCT
>JAIOHO010000228.1 GCA_019912905.1 Anaerolineae bacterium | reverse complement strand
TATCTGGCTTTCTTCTCGCGCTGCTCGCGCCGGGCCTCCACCAGGTGTTCCGGCGGCGTACCGGCTGGCTGCTGGCACTGCTGCCGGTCGGTTTGTTTGTCTACTTTGCCAGCCATGCCACCCTAATCGCGCATGGCGAGGCCCTCCGCGAATCGACCGAATGGATTCCCAGCCTGGGTGTGAACCTGTCCTTCATGCTCGATGGCCTCAGCCTGCTGATGACACTGATCATCAGCGGGATCGGCGCGCTGATCATCCTCTATGCTGGCGGATACCTGCGCGGCGACCCCTACCTGGGACGGATGTACGGGCTGCTGCTGGCATTCATGGCGGCGATGATCGGCATGGTGCTGGCCGACAATATGCTGACGCTGTTCGTCTTCTGGGAACTGACCAGCATCACCTCTTATCTGCTGATCGGCTTCAAGCACACCGACGCCGAATCGAGGACGGCGGCCCTGCGCGCGCTGATCGTCACCGGTTCCGGCGGGCTGGCGATGCTGGCCGGGTTTATCCTGCTGGCGATGGTCGGCGGAACCTGGGAGATTTCGGCGCTGACGGCTCAGAGTGACGTGGTGCAGGCGAGCGGCCTGTATCTGCCGATTCTGCTGCTGATCGGAATCGGCGCGTTTACCAAGTCCGCTCAGTTTCCCTTCCATTTCTGGCTGCCGGGGGCCATGACCGCGCCGACGCCGGTCAGCGCCTACCTGCATTCGGCCACGATGGTCAAAGCCGGGATCTATCTGCTGGCCCGGCTGAGTCCCGTGCTGGCGGGCACGGACGCCTGGCGACTGCTGCTGACAGCAGTGGGCGTGACGACCATGCTCATCGGCGGTTATCTCTCCCTCCAGCAGACCGATCTCAAGCGCATCCTGGCCTATTCGACGGTCAGCTCACTGGGGGTGCTGGTAGCGCTGCTGGGGTGGGATACCAAAATCGCCGCCGAAGCTGCCGTGCTGTTCCTGCTGGTGCATTCGCTGTATAAGGGCACGCTGTTCATGGTGGCCGGGACCATCGACCACGAAACCGGCACGCGGGACGTGCGCCTGCTGGGAGGGTTAGGGCGGCTGATGCCGCTGCTGGCGCTGGCGGCGGGGCTGGCGGCCCTGTCGATGTCCGGCATCCCCCTGCTGATCGGCTTTGTCGGCAAGGAATTTATTTACGAGGCGACGCTGGGTTACGAAAAGGGGGCGGCGCTGGCACTGTCGGCGGTCGAGGGACTGCTGACGCTGGCGGCGCTGCTGACCAATATCGCCTTTGTCGCCGTCGCCCTGCGCGTGACGATCGTGCCCTTTACCGGCACAGACACCGAGACTCCGCAGCATCCCCATGCGCCGCCGCTCAATCTGTGGTTCAGCCCGCTGGTGCTGGGCGTGCTGGGGCTGATCCTGGGCCTGCTGCCCAACCTCGTCGCCGAGTTTCTGACGGGTCCGGCGGCCAGCGCGATTTATGGCAAGGCGGTGGAGATGCACCTGTTCATCCTGCCGGACGCGGTATCACCGATGCTGATCCTGAGCATCGTGACGATTCTGGCCGGGGCAGGGCTGTTCCTGCTGCGCGATCGTTTGGAAGTCCTCTACAAAGCCACGACCCTGCGCTTCGGGCCGGAGAAAGCCTATGATGCCCTGATGAATGTGCTGCCCCGGCTGGCGGATAACGTCACCAGCGTGCTGCAAAACGGCTTTCTGCGCTACTATGTGGCGACCATTATCGGGATGCTGGTGCTGCTGGTCGCCTTCACCTATTACGTCCACAGCGGAATCGTCTTCCCGTTTGAAGCCCTGGCCGGGGTCACCGATATTCAATTTCACGAAGCGCTGATCGCACTTTTGATTATGCTCGGCCTGATTTCGGTGCTGCGCTCCTCGACGCTGCTGATTACGGTCGTCTCGCTGGGTGTGATCGGCTATGGCACGGCAATTCTTTTCGTCCTGTTCGGCGCGCCAGATCTGGCGATGACCCAGTTCGCCATCGAAACCCTGAGCGTGGTGCTGTTCGTCCTGGTGCTTTACCGGCTGCCACCGCTGGCGCGCCTCTCGACCCGGCGGGCACGCATCCGCGATGCGCTGCTGGCGACGCTGGCCGGCGGCATGGTCACGACCCTTATTCTGACCGTCACCTCCGAGTCGCTGACGTCGGGCCTGGCGAATTTTTTCTCGCGCAACAGTTATATCGAAGCGCACGGCCATAACATCGTCAACGTCATTCTGGTCGATTTTCGCGGGTTTGACACGATGGGCGAGATCACCGTCCTGGGCATCGCGGCGATTGGTATCTTCGGCCTGTTGAAGCTGCGCCTGGACGTGCGGCGCAGGCACGAAACCCAACGGAAGTCGAACGAGTCCCGAGGGGATGACGCATGACTTCGCTGATTCTTTCCGCCGCGACCCGCTTGATTCTACCGCTGATGATGTTGTTTTCCGTATTTCTGCTGCTGCGCGGCCATAACGACCCCGGCGGCGGATTCGTCGGGGGGTTGGTGGCTGCGGCGGCCTTTGCCCTGTATGCCATCGCTTATGGTGTAGACCGTGCGCGCGAGGCGATCCGCATCGGGACCATTCCCCTGATCGGCATCGGCCTGCTGCTGGCCTTCCTGAGCGGGATGGTGCCGCTGTTCGGCAACCGGCCCTTTCTGACTGCTGTCTGGACGAATCTGAGCCTGCCCATCATCGGCAGAGTCAATACGGTGCTGGTGTTCGATACCGGAGTCTATCTGGTCGTGGTCGGGGTGACGCTGACCGTGATTTTCGCCATGGCCGAAGCCGACATCGAAGAGGACGAGGAGGACTAGGATGGCCGTCGTGCTGGCATTTGTGATTGGCGCGCTGTACGCCGCCGGATTGTACATGATGATGCGCCGCAGCATGGTCAAACTCATCGCCGGGTTAGTGCTGTTAGGCTATGCCTCCAACCTGCTGATCTTTACCGTTGCGCGCCTGACCCGCGCGCAGCCGCCCCTGATCCCGGAGGGCATGACGACCCCGCCAGAGCCGTTTGCCGACCCGGTGCCCCAGGCGTTGATCCTGACCGCGATCGTGATCGGCTTCGGTTTGCAGGCCTTCGCGCTGGTGCTGGTCAAGCGCGCCTATCAAGCGGTCGGCACGGATGACCTGGACAAAATGAAAGCCACGGATACCACCTGAAAGGCCGCCCTCACCGATGGATATGCTGCTGGTACTGCCGATTGTGATCCCCTTTTCGATGGGGATCATCTGCATCGCCACCTGGGGTCAACGCCAGTTACACCGCCTGATCGCCCTGGCCGGGACCTCGAGCCTGCTGCTGATCGCCAGCCTGCTGCTGCTCACCGTCCAGCAGGATGGGCCGATCAGCACCGAGGTGGGCAACTGGCCCGCGCCGTTCGGCATCGTGATCGTCGCCGATCTGTTCAGCGCCATCATGGTCATGATGGCAGCCCTGATGGGCTTTTGTGTGGTGCTGTTTTCGTTCGGCAGCATCGACCCACAGCGCGAGCGCTTCGGTTATTACCCGTCGATCCTCTTTCTGCTGATGGGCGTATGCGGGGCCTTTCTGACCGGAGATCTGTTCAACCTGTATGTGTGGTTCGAGGTGATGCTGATCTCCTCATTTGTGCTGCTGGGCATGGGCGGCGAGCGGGCGCAGTTGGAAGGGGCCATCAAGTATTTTGCGCTGAACCTGCTCATCTCAGCATTTTTTCTGTCTGCGGTCGGCATCCTCTACGCCATTACCGGGGCGCTGAACATGGCCGACCTGTCGCTCAAACTGCAAACGGTCAAACAGCCGGAACTCGTGCCGGTGGTGGCGGTGCTGTTTCTGGTCGCTTTTGGCATCAAAGCGGCGGCTTTTCCGTTTTTCTTCTGGCTCCCGGCTTCCTATCATGTGCCGCCTGTGGCCGTGACGACCCTCTTTTCCGGCCTGATGACCAAAGTCGGCGTGTACGCCATGATTCGTGTGTTCACGCTGCTGTTCACCCAGCAGGTCGGCTATACACACGGCCTGATTCTGGTGATCGCCGGCTTTACGATGGTGACGGGCGTGCTGGGCGCGATGGCCCAGTACGATTTCCGCCGCCTGCTGTCGTTCCACATCATCAGTCAGATCGGCTACCTGTTGATGGGGCTGGGCCTGTATACGGTGACGTCGCTGGCCGGGACGATCTTTTTTATGGTGCATGTCATCATCGCCAAATCCGCGCTGTTTCTGGTGAGCGGCATTGCCCAGCGGGTCGGCGGCACCTATGACCTGAAGAAGCTTGGCTCGTTTTACCGGGGCTATCCGCTGCTGGCAGTGCTGTTTGTGCTGCCTGCCTTTTCGCTGGCGGGTATTCCACCGCTGTCGGGCTTCTGGGCCAAGCTGGTGCTGATCCGTGCCGGATTAGAGACCGATCAATATCTGATCGTGCTGGTGGCGCTGGTGGTCAGCGTCCTCACGCTCTATTCGATGACTAAAATCTGGGCGGAAGCGTTCTGGAAGGACAGCCCGACCTATCACGAAGCCGACATCGAACAGGCGGTCGAGGCGATTCCCCGCCGGGATTATCGCCTGATGCTGCTGCCGCTGGTCCTGCTGGCGAGCCTGACGCTGCTGATTGGCCTGATCGCCGAGCCGGTCATGAACCTGGCGCTGGAAGCTGCCGCCCAGCTTCGCAACCCGGATCTCTACCTGCAAGCGGTGTTGGGGAATGGAGTGCGGCCATGACCTTTTTTCTGTTGAATGTCCTGCTGGCGCTGGCGTGGGCGGCGCTGACCGGCCAGTTGACCCCCGAAAACCTGATTGGCGGATTCCTGGTCGGCTATGCGCTGCTGGCCTTTTCTCGGCGGGCGTTGGGCTGCACCAGTTATGTGACCAAAGTGCCCAAGGTCATCAGCTTCATCCTCTACTTCGCGGTTGAATTGTTCCGGGCCAATCTGCGGGTGGCCTTCGAGGTGCTCACCCCCCGGCAGCGCATGCGTCCGGCCATCGTCGCCATTCCGCTGGATATTCGCCGTGATCTGGAAATCACCCTGCTTGCCAGCCTGATTACCCTGACCCCCGGCACCCTCTCGCTGGATGTCTCCAGTGACAGACGCGTGCTGTACGTGCATTCGATGTACGTCGATGACATTGACGTCTTCCGCCGGGAAATAAAAGATGGCTTCGAGCGCCGCGTGAAGGAGTTGTTCACATGACGCTGACTGACCTGGCCCTGTACATCATTTTACCGATTTTGAGTGTGGCCCTGATCCTGGCGGTTTCCCGCCTGATCCGCGGCCCTAAGATGCCGGATCGGGTGGTGGCGCTCGATCTCATGGTGACTCTGGGCATGGGCCTGATCGCCGTGTATGCCATCGCCACCGATCAGGCCGTGTTTCTGGACGTTGCCACCGTCCTGGCGTTAATTTCTTTCCTGGGGACGACCGCGTTCGCCTATTACCTCCAGCGGAGGCCGGAAGCATGAGTATCGAAACAGCAGACCTTGTCACCGCAGTGCTGCTCGTCATCGGCGCGTTTTTCATGTTTGTCGGCGCGGTCGGGGTGGTGCGGATGCCGGACCTGTTTATGCGCATGTCCGCCACGACCAAGTCGGTCACGCTCGGCGTCAGCTTCATGCTGGCGGCGGTCGCCGTGCATTTCAACGAACTGGGCCTGGGGTCGCGGGCTATCGCCACGATTGTGTTTGTCTTCATCACTGCGCCCATCGCGGCCCACATGATCGGGCGGGCGGGGTACGCCCGTCAGGTCGAATTGTGGCACGGCACAATCGCCGACGAGCTGCGCGGACGCTATGACCCTGAAACCGGCGAACTCATCAGCAAGCCGCCTGTGCATCACCCCGAGCGGCTGCCGTCGGATGGGACCGATTGAGAATTGGTTATAGGGAAATGTCGCGGCTTACGGTAGTATCCGGCTACCTGATTCACGTGAACTTCGGATCTCACGGATCAAAGTTTATCTCAACCGGTTCGTAATCAGTTTGCGGCACTGGAAACCTGAAACACAAACCGGTTTACGGGCTGCGCTTTTTATCCACGCAGCCTGATCTTCAACAACAATGGGTATCAATAGGAGGTTTTGATGGAATACCGTCACCTGGGCCGGACCGGTCTGCTGGTCAGTCCATTGTGTCTCGGGACTATGAATTTTGGCCCCCAGACCACGGAGGAAGACTCCTACGCCATTATGGATGAGGCGTTGGAACTGGGCATCAACTTTTTCGATACGGCCAACGTCTACGGCTGGAAGACCGGCGAAGGCGTGACCGAACAGATCGTGGGACGCTGGTGGGCGCAGGGCGGTGGACGGCGCGAGAAGGTCGTCATCGCCACCAAGCTCAACGGCAATATGTCTACGGAAAACTGGCCGAATTTCAGCAAACTGTCGGCGCTGAACATCATCCGCGCCTGCGAAGCCAGCCTGAAGCGCCTGCAAACCGACTACATCGACCTGTACCAATTCCATCACGTGGACCGGGCGACGCCCTGGGAGGAAATCTGGCAGGCGATGGAAACGCTCGTCCAGCAGGGGAAAATCCTGTACGCGGGCAGCAGCAACTTTGCCGGTTGGCACATCGTCAAAGCCAACGAAGCCGCCAAGAATCGCCACTACATGGGCCTGGTCAGCGAGCAGAGCCTGTACAACCTGACCGAGCGCACTATCGAACTGGAAGTGCTGCCGGTCTGCGAAGACTACGGCCTGGGCATGATCCCCTGGAGTCCGCTGGCGGGCGGTATGCTCGGCGGCGCGTTACAGAAGGCCAAAGAAGGCCGCCGCGCCTCTGAAAATCAGCAAAAAATGATTGACAAACATCGCGGTCAACTGGAACAGTACGAAGCGTTCTGTGCGGAAATTAGCGAACAACCGGCTGACGTGGCGCTGGCATGGCTGCTCCACAACAAAATCGTGACCGCACCCATCATCGGCCCGCGCACGCTGGAACAGCTCACCGGCAGTCTGCGGGCGCTGGAGATCAAGTTCGACGAAGAACAGTTGAAGCGGCTGGATGACATCTGGCCCGGCCCCGGCGGCGCAGCGCCGGAGGCTTACGCCTGGTAGTAGCTCAATAGTGTTCTAACAGCCCTGGTTGTTCGCAGCCGGGGCTTTTTTATTTTATGGTTTGAAATTAAAGGCAAAAGGAAAAATCATGATCACAGTTCTAATTGTAGAGGATGAACGACATAGGCGAGAAGACATCAAGGAAATACTCGAATTGGAAGGGGGATACGAGTGCATTGAAGCGGAAAATGGTCAAATCGGGCTGGAACTGGCTCGCCAGCACCGCCCTGATCTTATCATCTGCGATGTCATGATGCCGGTGATGGATGGTTATCAGATGGTCAAAGAGCTGAAACGAGACCCAAAGTTAACAACGATTCCGGTCATCATGATCACCGCCCGGGACATGAGCAGCCCGACATCCCCAGGTATCCCACCGGAGTTCGATAGTTATTTAACCAAACCCTTCTCGGCAGGTGAATTGCTTGACAAAATCAAGGCATACTCGCACCGACGAGAAAGTTGACACGCCCTTCACCCTCGGTTGCACGCAGCGATAAATAGCCTACAATGAACTGTAATAGGCCTTTTATCAAGGGGGACGCCATGAATAATTTCCTGCGCCAGACGGATGATTTTGTTGAAAACCTGTTTAAGGGTCAGGTGAATCAAGCCCGCGACCATGCCACCTATCAAGGCGCGAGCGCGGTAGAACGGGCAACATTTGGCAAAATCTTCAACTTCATCGAAGGCGTTGTCGTGATCGTGATGTTATTCGGCTGTGCTTTGATCTCCGGTGCCGTACAAAATCAGACTTTCCTTCTC
>JAIOHO010000227.1 GCA_019912905.1 Anaerolineae bacterium | reverse complement strand
GCCATTGCGGTCTACCTTCAGGTTCGATAAACAGCCCCATTTTATCGGTAAACAGGCTCCAAAAGCAACGCCCGGCCTGCGCGCAAGACCGGGCGTCACCGCTTCCTGACGGGGTTGAACGATTGTCAGGCTTCTTCGTCTTCGATAATGCGCATCACTGGACCACGATTCTGTAACCGACGGTGGATGCGCAAACCCAGTTCAGCTCGTCGCAGCGCCAGCGCCGCCTCACGGTTTTCAGTTTCCGGCACGCCCTGTTCCAGCATCCGCCGGGCACTCTCACGGGCCGCGTCTATGCGCTCCAGATCGATCGCGAAAGACGACTCCGCCAGGTCTGCCAGCACCACCACTTTGTCCGGGCGCACATCGACCACGCCGCCGTAAATTGCGAAGCGTTCTTCGCGATCGCCTTTGCGGACCACCAGTTCACCAAAACCAAGGGTGGTCAGCACCGGCGCGTGATGCGGCAGCACACCCATCTCACCTTCGACTGCCGGGATGAGCACCATATCGGCTTCAGGCTCGTCGAATACTTTGCGTTCTTGCGTCACCAATTCCACATGGATAGGCATAAGCCGCCTCGCTAATTTTGTGCCGCTTCGTAGCGCTCGATGACTTCCTCAATCGGACCGGCCATATAGAACATCTGCTCCGGGATATGATCGACCTCGCCATCCAGCAGCATGCGGAAGCCGCGAATGGTATCGCGGACACGCACATATCGGCCTTCACGCCCGGTGAACTGTGCGGCCACCATCATCGGCTGAGTCAGGAATAATTCGATCTTGCGGGCGCGGCCCACCAGCAGTTTGTCGTCGTCCGAGAGTTCATCGACGCCCAGAATGGCGATAATGTCCTGCAAGTCCTTATAGCGCTGGAGCACCTGCTGCACTTCACGGGCTGTGCGGTAGTGTTCATCGCCCACGATATTGGGGTCCAGAATCTTGCTGGTGCTCTGAAGCGGGTCCACTGCCGGGAAGATCGCACGGGCCGCCAGGGAGCGTTCCAGCGCAATCGTCCCATCGAGATGGGTAAACACCGCCACCGGAGCCGGGTCCGAGTAGTCATCGGCAGGCACGTACACCGCCTGCATCGACGTGATCGAGCCAGTCTTGGTCGAGGTGATGCGCTCCTGGAGCAGGCCCATTTCTTCCGCCAGTGTTGGCTGATAACCCACGGCGGAGGGCATGCGGCCCAGCAGCGCCGAGACTTCCGCGCCTGCCAGCGAGTAACGGAAGATGTTATCGATAAACAGCAGCACGTCGCGGCCTTCATCGCGGAACTGCTCGGCCATCGTCAGGCCGGACAGCGCCACACGCAGGCGCACGCCGGGGGGTTCGTTCATCTGACCAAACACCATCGCCAGTTTGGGCAGCACGCCTGCTTCTTCCATTTCGCCGTAGAGCTGCGTCCCCTCGCGGGTGCGCTCCCCTACCCCGGCGAACACCGACAGGCCTTCGTGCTGCGTGGCGATCGAGTTAATCAATTCCATGATGGTGATGGTCTTACCGACGCCTGCGCCGCCAAAAATGCCGGTCTTGCCACCGCGCGTCATCGGGGCGACCAGGTCGATAACCTTCATGCCGCTCTCGAACTGCTCGATGCTGGTGGACTGCTCTTCAAATGTCGGCGGCGTTGCGTGGATCGGGCGGCGCGGAACATCATCGGCCACATCCGGTTTGTTATCCACCGGGCGACCGAGCACGTTGAACACACGTCCGAGCGAGGCTTCGCCGACCGGTACCATAATGGGCGACCCGGTCGCATAGGCCACGACCCCACGCTGCAAGCCGTCGGTGGTATCCATCGCCACCGTCCGCACCATGTTATGGCCCAGATGCAGCTGCACTTCCAGAATCAAATCTTCGTCGCCCTCACGCGGTACCCGCAGTGCATCAAAGATATTCGGCAGCTCGCTCTTGGGGAATTCCACATCGACAACATTACCCAGGATCTGAGCAATGTGACCTTCAACTTGTGCCATCCTGTTTTCTCCTCAACTGTTTACCGGGCAAGCATCGCCTGCTCAATGATGTCTGCTGCTTTATCCACCGATGATTGTAGAGCTTCTGTACCGCCCACGATGTCCAGAATTTCGGCAGTAATAGCGGCCTGGCGCGCCTTGTTGTATTCCAGCGTCAGGTCACCGACAAGCTGCGAGGCGTTTTCGGACGCATTGCGCATCGCCACCATTCGGGCAGAATGTTCGCTCGCCTGGCTTTCCAGCAGAGCCTGATACAACTGTAGTTCGGTGAAGCGTGGGACAATTTCCTGCAAAATCGCTTCGGGACTTGGTTCGTACTCGTAAATCGCCACGGTGTTTGAAACGACGGGCACATCCTTCACATATTCCGACACGACCTGATCGTCAATCGTATGCGGAATCAGCGGCAGCCAGCCCAGCACCACCGGGCGCTGAGTCAGGGTGTTTACGAAGTCCGTATAGGCGATGAAGACGTCATCCACTTCGCCGCTCAAAAATGAATCAATCGCCAGGCGTGTCGCCGGAGCAATGTCGGAAATCGACGGTTCGGAAGGGATGCCAGTGAACTCGGCCACGACGTTCCGGCCTGCGCGCACCAGCGAATCGCGCCCTTTACGGCCAATCGTCACAAACTGGACAGGCTTGCCCATCCGGTCGGCAAAACGGCTGGCAACGCGGATGATATTGGTGTTAAACGCGCCTGCCAGACCACGATCCGACGTGATGAGCACCACCATGAGGTTGCGGACTTCAGCACGTTCTTCCAGCAGGGGGTGCAGCACAGGGCCGCTTTTCCCGGCAGACTGCACGTTCAGCAGAATTTCCCAGGCTTTTTCGGCAAAGGCTCGGCTGGCGAGTACGCGGGCCTGGGCACGCCGCACGCGCGAAGCCGACACCGCCTCTAACGCGCGGGTGATCTGCGCAATGTTCTTGACACTGCGAATGCGTTTCTGAATCTCTCTTGCGGTAGCCACCGAAGCGCCTCCTTTCTAGCGGTGTGGCGCTCTAGTTCCAACTCGCGTTGAATGTCTCGATCGCCTGGCGCACCTGACCGGCAACCTCGTCATTCCATGCGTTGGGGTTGTTCAGAATCTGGTTGGCGACGGCGGCAAACTGCGTATTAAAAGCGCGCAGGAAATCGGCTTTCCACTCGCCGACACGTTCAACCGGAACCTGATCCAGCATCCCATTGGTGCCCGCATAGATGATCGCTACCTGATCGGCCAACGCCATCGGCTGGTACTGCGGCTGTTTGAGCAGTTCCGTCAGGCGCAGGCCGCGATCCAACTGCTGCTGCGTGGCTTTATCCAGGTCCGAGCCGAACTGGGCAAATGCGGCCAGCGACCGGAACTGGGCCAGGTCGAGCTTCAGGCGGCCCGCCACACGCTTCATCGCGGTCGTCTGGGCGTCACCACCCACACGGCTCACGCTGATACCGACATCCAGCGCGGGGCGCTGACCGGCATAGAACAGGTCAGAAATCAGGTAAATCTGGCCGTCGGTAATCGAGATCACGTTGGTGGGCACAAAGGCCGCCACATCACCCAACAGCGTTTCGATGAAGGGCAGCGCCGTCAGGCTGCCGTTGCCACGCGACTCGTTCAACTGAGCGGCACGTTCCAGCAGGCGGCTGTGCAGATAGAACACATCGCCGGGATAGGCTTCACGACCGGGTGGTCGCCGCATCAGCAGCGAAACCTGGCGATAGGCCCAGGCATGTTTGGAC
>JAIOHO010000226.1 GCA_019912905.1 Anaerolineae bacterium | reverse complement strand
CAGCACGCTCTGGCAGCGTCAATTGGCGCGAAAACGAAGGGGACTCGACCGGTTCGCGAAACACCGTGTAACCGACTACCGAAGGCAAAAATGGCTCGTGCCGGTCAAATCGAAGATAAGGCGTATGGCGCAGCGCCAGAGCATAATCCGCCGCAGAAGGCTGCGTCTGATTCAGCGTCGCAAAATGTTTGTCCACCATCCTGATCAACCTCTCCACATGCGCAGTTCAGCCAATGTATTCTCAAATGAAAAGGCGCAGCCTGCGCTGCGCCCCCTGATCCGTATTTCCGTTTACTTAACTCTGGCCGTTTTGTCCGTGGAGTGTCCGCAGCACGGTGGGAGCGGTCATCGGCAGGTCGGTCATGCGGACGCCGGTGGCATGTGCGATGGCGTTGGCAACAGCCGCCGCCGTCGGCGTCACCGGGGGTTCCCCCACCCCGCGTGCACCGAACGGCCCGTGTTCTGAGGGTACTTCAACGATAATGGCCTCAAACTTCGGGGCCACCTGCATCGAATCCGGTACCGCATAATCCATCCATGAACCGGTCAGCAGTTGGCCGTCTTCATCATAGGTCATCTTTTCATACAACGCCCACCCCAGCCCCTGGGTCGAGCCACCCATCATCTGACCTTCAACGGCCATCGGGTTGATCGCACGGCCCACATCCTGTACCGTCACATGATGCAGCACTTTGACTTCGCCGGTTTCCTGATCCACATCAACTTCGATCAACTGCGCACAGAATCCGGGGGACTGATCTGTGATGACCGTGCGCCCATGCGCGAACACCGGCGGATAATCGGAGTCAAATTTCATGCCCTGCCCGGCAATTTCGCCCAGCGGGATCGATTTGGTGGGTGTGCCTCGTACCTGGACGTTGCCGTCCACGATTTCGAGATCCTCGACCGCAGCCTCGAATTCCTCCGCAGCGATTGCCAGCACCTGCCGCCGCGCTTCTTCAGCCGCCTTGACCACTGCGACCCCGGTCGTGTAGGTCATTTTGCTGCCGCCCGTGCCGGTGGCGAATGGTGAGTTTTCCGTATCACTCGCCACGATCTGAATCTTATCCGGCGAAACGCCGAATGCCTCGGCCGCCAGCAGCGTAAAGCCAGTGGTCGAGCCGCTGATGTCCATCGCGCCCACATGAATCTGAACCATGCCATCGCGGTTGACATTGCAGACTGCCGCCGCAGGCGAAGTCCCGCCCATCCATCCACCGATGGCGACGCCGACACCGTGCCCCTCTGCGCGGGCCTGATCGCGGTTTTTCCACAGGGGATGCGCCTGCACGCGCTGCAACGTCTCACGCATGCCCATCCCCGGCCAGGGGTCACCATCAGCCAGCAGGTCGCCCGGCCTGGCCGCATTCTTCAGCCGGACTTCGATAGGATCAAGGTCGAGTTTTTCCGCAATTTCGTCGATAGCGGTATCCAGGGCAAAAAACGCGGTCGGTGCGCCCGGCGCGCGATAGGCTCCGGTAGACTGCTTGAAGGTGAGCGCCTCGATTGCCTGAATATCGAGATTGGCAACCGGGTAATAACTGCCAAGCTGAAAGCCGACGAACTTGGCAATGCTCATTGGGTAGCAGCCTGCATCCACAAACACATGCGCTTGAATGGCGGTCAGCGTGCCGTCGTTCTTCGCACCGATTTTGAGATCCACGCGTATCGGAGGCGCGGGGTTGGTCGCCATCAGCTCCTCACTGCGCGTCAGGGCCAGCCGAACCGGGCGACCTACCGCACGAGCGGCCACAGCGACGAGTGGATCGTAGAGCGTAAATTTTGCGCCAAAACCGCCGCCGATGACGGCACCCTTCACCCGCACCAGCGACTCGGGAATGCCCAGGACACCGGCCACTTCCTTGCGCGATCCGAAGGGGTCCTGCGTGCTGGACCACAGCGCCATGCCGCCGCTGATCGGGTCCGGTTGGGCGATAATGCCGTGCGTCTCCAGCGAACTCTGGTGGACCATCGGCGAGGTATACGTTCGTTCGACAATCACGTCTGCCGCGGCGAATCCGGCAGCGACATCGCCCCGCTTATAGAAGCCCTCCTGGGCAATATTCGTGGCCTTCTCACCCTCGTGGGTTACCTCGCCGCCGCCCACATCTGCCCCGTGTTCACCGGCATCGCCAGAGCCTTTGGGGATACCGTTGGGCCACACGAGCGGCGCATCGCTGGCAAGCGCCTCCTCGACGGTTATGGCGACCGGCAGAGGTTCATATTCGACCATCACCCGCTCGGCTCCATCTGCCGCTGCGGTTTCGCTGGTCGCCAGAACCATCGCCACCGGTTGGCCGACGAACATCACCCTGCCGCGTGCCAGCAGGAGATTGCTGCGCGAATTAGGGACAATATCCGGCAAATCGTTGTGGGTCAGCACCGCGACCACACCCGGCACGGCCAGCGCATCCGATGTATCGATACCGAGAATGTTGGCATGCGCATACGAACTGGGGACCAGACGCGCATGAAGCATCCGTGGCAGTTGCAGATCGGGAACGTACTGCGCGGTCCCGGTAATCTTCGCCTTGCCATCAATAATAGGTCTGGGCTGACCAACAGCAGTAAAGTCGCTCATAGCTTCTCCCAGAAGGATAAATTGTAATCGGACCGGGCTGAGTAGTGGCTTCAGGGTTAAAACCATCTCGATTATACCGTGGATCATTATTGCTGCCAGAAAAAAACCTAGGACCAATCCAAGAAAACTTTTGCAGCCGTTTCAATTCGGGTTATACTTCAGGCAGGTAACTCCAGCACACTCAGCATTCCTTATTCAATTGATTGACGGCGAGAATCCAGATGAACCTTTCCGGCACCTATACGTTTGACGCCGACCAGGACATTGTGTGGGGCCTGCTGATGGACCCCGATGTGATTGCCAGGGCGATGCCCGGTGTCGATGCGTTTGTCCCCATCGAGAATGAAACCGACGCCTGGAACGCCAAAGCCAAAATCAACGTGGCGGCGGTCAGCGGCAGCTATATCGGCACCATCCGCATGAGCGAACAGCAGCCGCCCAGCCAGTATCGTTTGACCGTGAATGGGGAGGGCCAGCAGAGTATCATCGGCGGCACTGTCGTCATCCAACTGTCCTACGATGCGGATGAGGGTGTGACGCTGCTGACATGGGATGCAGAAGCCAATATATCCGGCAAGCTGGCGCGAATCGGACAGCGCGTAATCAAAGCGGCGGCCAACATGATGAGCAACCGGTTTTTTGGCAATGTCGCCCAGCAGCTGCCTTCCTCCGAACAGACGCAGGAACAATCGTAACCCACCGGCCACCGGTCAATTGACAACTGAATCGTCACCAGAAATATGGCATGAGAAAGGAGGGCCATTGAGCAAAAGAGCGTGCAACATTGCCTTTTGATGCATGGATCTGAGGAGGTAATGCTTTATGAAAGTCAAGATGAAGGTTAATGGGACGATGTATGAGCGGGATGTCGAGCCGCGTATGCTGCTGGTCCACTTCCTGCGCGACGAACTCGGGCTGACGGGCACCAAGATCGGCTGTGATACCAGCCAGTGCGGGGCCTGCACCATCCACATGAACGGTCGCGCGCTCAAGTCCTGCACCTGTCTGGCAGTTCAGGCCGACGGCGCGGACATCACCACCATCGAAGGCATGGCCCAGAATGGCGACCTGCACCCGATGCAGGAAAGCTTCTGGGAAAATCACGGGCTGCAATGCGGCTACTGCACACCCGGCATGATTATGACCACCACCGCCTTTCTCAAAGATCATCCCAACCCCACTGAAGCAGAAATTCGTCACAGCCTGGAAGGGAATATGTGCCGCTGCACCGGCTATCACAACATCGTGAAAGCGGTGAAAGCCGTTGCCGCTGCTAACGCAGGAGGGGACTGATGGCCGTCGTCGGGACACCCGTAAAACGCACGGAAGACCCCCGCCTGATTACCGGCGAGGCGAAGTATCTGGAAGACATCCATCTGCCGGGCATGGTCCACGCCGCGATCCTGCGCTCGCCCCATGCCCACGCGCGAATCACAAGCATCAACACGGCTAAAGCCGCTGCGCAGCCCGGGGTTCTGGCTGTTTTTACCGGCCAGGACTTCGCGGATCTGCCGGCCCTGCCCTGCGCGTGGCAGGCAGGCGGCGTGACCAATCATGTCAACACGCCGCGTGTGCTCGAAATCGACAAGGTAACGTTTACTGGGGCCGGGATTGCGGTCGTCATCGCGGAAAATCGTTACATTGCCGAAGATGCCATCCAGTTGATTGAAGTCGATTACGAGGTGCTGCCAGCAGTCGTCGATGCCGAAAAAGCGACTCAGCCGGGCGCACCCCAACTCCACGAAAATGCGCCGGACAACATCGTCATGGAATGGGAGTGCGGCAGCGCGGACGGCACGGCGCAGGCCTTGCAAGCTGCGGATGTCGTCGTCAGACAGCGGCTCGTCAACCAGCGGTTGATCCCCACCTCGATGGAACCGCGCGGCACTATTGCCCAGTTTCTGCCCGCCACCGGTGAGTTTACGGTGTGGGTGACCTCGCAGGCTCCACATGTTATGCGCCTGTTGATGACCGCTTTTGTCTTCGGCATTCCGGAAACCAAAATGCGCGTGATCTCGCCCCAGATCGGCGGGGGTTTTGGCGCAAAAATCTTCCTTTATCCTGAATATTGTTTGATTGCAGCTCTTTCCAAAAAAATCGGACGCCCGGTGAAGTGGATGGAATCGCGCTCAGAAAATTATGTTGCCACCACGCACGGACGCGATCACATCACCGAGATCGAAGTGGGTGCGAAGCAGGACGGCACCATCACCGCGCTCAAGGTCCATACGTATGCCAACCTGGGCGGGGTGCTGTCCACCATTGCGCCTGGCATCCCCACCACGCTGTACGGACGGATGCTGTCCGGGGCTTACAAGATTCCCCACATTTACTGCCATGTCTCCGGGGTCTATACCAATACCGGGATGGTCGATGCCTACCGGGGTGCCGGGCGTCCTGAAGCCACTTACGTGGTCGAGCGAGCGGTCGATCTGGTGGCGCACAAGCTCGGCATGGACCCGGTGGCGGTGCGTCGGAAGAATTTCGTTCAACCGAATGATTTCCCATACGACCCCGTCGGCATCCTCAATGGACTGAAGTACGACAGCGGTGACTACGATAAAACGCTGGATCGTGCGCTGGAAATGGTCGGCTATGATCGTCTCCGCCAGGAGCAGGCCCAGGCTCGCCAGCAGGGGCGCTATCTCGGCATTGGCCTGTCGAGCTATATCGAAATCTGCGGGGTCGCGCCATCGGCATGGATCGGCCTCAAGGGTGAGGGCTGGGGTGCGGGCCTGTGGGAAAGCGCCAATGTCCGTGTCCATCTGACCGGCAAGGTGGTCGTCACGACCGGATCTCAATCTCACGGGCAAGGCCATGAAACCAGTGTCGCGCAGGTGGTCGCCGACGAACTCGGCATGCCGATGTCTGACGTGATCGTCCAGCACAGCGACACGCTCGGTACGCCATTTGGCTATGGCACTTACGGCAGCCGCAGCACCGCCGTCGGCACAGTCGCGGTTCACCGCAGCTTACAGCGCATCAAAGATAAGGCCAAGCTGATCGGCGCGCACATGTTGGAAGCCGCCCCGGAAGATGTCGTCTATGAAGACGGCAAGGTGCACGTCAAAGGCTCACCGGATCAGGCCAAAACGATCCAGGAAATCGCGGGCGCGGCGGCGTTGGCCTATGACCTGCCTGCCGGTGTCGAGCCGTTCCTCGACGACACCTCGTATTACGATCCGCCCAACTGTACCTATCCGTTTGGCACGCATATCTGCGTCGTCGAGATTGATCCTGAAACGGGCCAGATAGACATCAAACGTTACATCGCGGTCGATGATGTGGGGAAAGTCATCAACCCGATGATCGTGGATGGTCAGGTTCATGGCGGCATCGCTCAGGGAGTCGGGCAGGCACTCTGGGAGAGTGCGGTCTACGATGACAACGGCCAGTTGGTCAGCGGCTCGCTGCTGGACTACGCCCTGCCCCGTGCGGACTTGCTGCCCTCGTTCGAGCTGGATCGCACTGAAACGCCCTCGCCCGTGAATCCGATGGGGGTGAAGGGAGCCGGGGAGACTGGCACGATCGCCGCGACTCCGGCGGTTGTCAACGCCGTGGTCGATGCCCTGTCGCCGCTGGGCGTAACGCACATCGACATGCCGCTGACTCCGCGCAAAATCTGGCAGATTATCGACGCCCACAGCAATGGAGGAGATTAGTCATGTGGCCCAGCGCATTTGAATATCAACGTCCGGTCTCACTGGCCGAAGCTCTGCAAGTCTTATCCGATCACGAGGACGCCAAGGTGCTGGCGGGTGGTCACAGCCTGCTCCCGGCCATGAAACTGCGCCTGGCCGAACACGAAATGCTGGTGGACATCGGACGCCTGAGCGAACTCAAGGAGATCATCACCATCCGCAATGGCGGCGTCAAGATCGGCGCACTTGCTACCCATGCCGAGATTGCCGCATCTGTGGATGTCCAGCGCGCCTGTCCCGCCCTGGCCTCCGCCGCCGGGATGGTCGGCGACCAGCAGGTGCGCAACTGGGGAACCCTGGGCGGCAATCTCGCTCATTCGGACCCGGCCTCGGACCCGACGACGGTCGTGCTGGCCTGCGGCGGTACGATCCAGATTCAGTCCGCTTCCGGCAGCCGCTCCGTCAGCGCCGATGACTTCTTTATCGACCTGTTCACGGTCGATATAAATCCGGGCGAGTTGATCACCAGCGTCGAACTTCCCGACCTCAGCCGCCACAAATCAGCCTACGTCAAAATGGCGCACCCGGCATCCCGCTATGCCGTCGTCGGAGTCGGCGTCGTGCTTGAAATGAGCGGGAATACCTGCACCAGCGCCCGAGTCGCCGTCGGTGGAGCTACCGTCAAACCGACGCGCGCACCGGGGGCCGAGAGCGCCCTGGCTGGCTCGACTCTCGATGAGGCGGCACTCAACGCGGCTGCCGACGCGGTGAAGTCCGATATTGCCGACATGCTGATCGGCGACATGAACTATCCCGAAGACTACCGCCAGGAGATGGCCGGGGTCTATCTGAAGCGGGCAGTGCGGGCCGCGCTCAGCTAACCACGCGGCAGGCTGTGCGCACCAGTCTCGACCCGACCTTAACAGAGCATCAGAATTCACCTGAATCCCCCTCTTCCATTTTGAGAGGGGGACCTCAGGTGCGGTAGAATAGGGATCATTGTACCCTGATTGATCCGAAAGCAGGCCCCATGTTTGAAACCGTCGATTCCATCCAGCAGACGCTGCACGCCCAGGATTACATCGCCGAACGCGGCCTGGCGACGGCCATCTTTCTTGCGCTCAAACTCGGCAAACCGCTGTTTCTCGAAGGGGAGGCCGGAGTCGGCAAAACGGAAATCGCCAAGGTCCTGTCACGTCTGCTGCAAACCGACCTCATCCGCTTGCAGTGTTACGAAGGCCTGAACGCCAGCAGCGCCCTGTACGAATGGAACTACGCTTACCAGATGCTGCACCTGCGGCTGCTGGAAGCCAGCGGCGCGGACCGTGACGAGATGCAGGCTGAGTTGTTCAGCCGCCGCTTTTTGCAGACACGCCCCCTGCTGCAAGCGATTGAATCGAGTGCCGCCGGTCATCCGCCGGTCCTGCTGATCGACGAAATCGACCGCGCCGATGAGGAATTTGAAGCTTTCCTGCTGGAACTGCTGTCCGATTTCCAGGTGACGGTGCCTGAAATGGGGACGATCAGCACCGAGCAGCCGCCAGTCGTCATCATCACATCGAACCGCACGCGCGAAGTCCACGACGCCCTCAAGCGCCGCTGCCTGTATTACTGGATCGATTATCCCTCCTTCGAAAAAGAGCTGCGCATCGTCCGCACCAAAGCGCCGGATGTCGAGCCGCTGCTGGCGAAGCAGATTACGGCCTTCATTCAGGAGATGCGCGAGATGGACTTGTTCAAAGCGCCTGGCGTGGCGGAAACCCTGGACTGGACCGCGGCCCTGGTCGCACTCGACCAGCGTGCCCTCTCCCTCGAAGTGATTGCCGAAACCCTGGGTGTCGTCCTGAAATATCAGGATGACATCGAGCTGCTCACGCCCGAAGTTCTACAGGCGCTGCACGAACGCGCGGCGCTTCAGGCCCAGAGCATCCCGGGTTGAGAGGAAACTGCCCCGTGCCGGACTCCGATGATCAGACATTGCCCGTGCTGCCCGACGGCACCGTGCATCATGGCGGTCAACTGCTGCACAATCTGCTGCTGTTCGGGCGCGTGTGCAAGGTACTGGGCATGGATATTACGCCCAATCGCATGATTGAGGTGGCGCACGCGCTGGCTTATGTCGCCCTGAGCAACCGGCAGGACGTTTATCATACGATGCGCGCCCTGATCGTCACCCGGCGGCGCGACCTGGAAGTCTTTGACGAAGCCTTCGACCTGTTCTGGCGGCGGCCTACGGATGATTGGACCATGCTCAACCTGCCTGCTGTCGGTGATGAGCGGCGCGGCGGCATGAAATTTTTGATGCCTGCCGGGGCCAATCCATCGGGCGATACCCCCAACACGAAACCCGCGCCCGAACTGACACTGACCGCTGTGGTGCCAACCTACAGTCAACACGAAGTTCTGCGTTACAAAGACTTCGCCGACATGACCGACGAGGAGATGGCGAGCGCCCGCCAGATCATGGATAAGCTGCCGCAGTCGCTTGGCTTTCGCCGGACGCGCCGTTTGAAACCGGGCAAGGGACCCAATCTCGACCTGCGCCGCACCCTGCGCGAGAATATGCGCTATCACGGCGAAATCCTCACCCTGCCGACCAATGCGCCACGTTTCAAACCGCGCCCGGTGGTGCTGATCTGTGACATCAGCGGCAGCATGGAGCGTTATACGCGCATCTTCCTGCACTTCATGCATACCTTTGCCAGCCGCATGGATCAGGTCGAATCGTTCGTCTTCAGCGTGCATCTCACCCGCATCACGCACGCCATCCGTCATAAGTCGGTCGATCACGCCCTGGAGGAAGTCGGCACTACGGTCAAGGATTGGGGCGGCGGCACACGGACGGGTGAAGCCCTGCGGGCCTTCAATTATCGCTGGTCGCGGAGGGTGCTGGGACGCGGGGCCATCGTGCTGCTCATCACCGATGGCTGGGATCGTGGCGATCCCGACCTGCTGCGGCATGAAGCGGCCCGCTTGCAGCGCAGCTGTTACCGCTTTATCTGGCTCAACCCGCTGCTCGATCTGCCGCAGTACGAGCCGCTGACGCGCGGTGCCCAGGCGATCCTGCCTTATACCGACGATTTCCTGCCGCTGCGCAATCTGGCAAACCTGGAGGTGATTGTCAAGGAACTTCAGAAGCTGAACTGGCGGCAGAACAGCCGGATGCGTAATCGAACGGTTAGTTTGAATCGGTAGGCCTACATGCTGGATATTCTGGATACGGTCGATCAGTGGATTGCTCAAAACCGACCCGTCGCGCTGGCAACAGTCGTTGAAACCTGGGGGTCCGCACCGCGCGGCGTCGGCTCCAAGATGGCAATCACCGACGATATGGCGATGATTGGTTCGGTCAGCGGCGGCTGCGTCGAAACGGCAGTCATCGAGCAGGCCCTCGAAATTCTGGAAGAAAACCAGCCGCGCCTGCTGCACTTCGGCGTCAGCGATGACACTGCCTGGGAGGTAGGCCTGACCTGCGGCGGCAGAATCAGTGTGTTCGTCGAGCCGCTCGATCCCACCTGGTGGCAGGCTGCCGCTGCCGATGTGCGCGCGAACCAACCCGCCGCTACCGTCACCCTGTTGGAAGGGTCGGACGCCGGGCAAAAGGCTCTGTTTGCCGGGGACGGCCAGCTTCAGTATGCGACCCCTGCCCTACCAGATGCCGACCGCGAAGTCTTTGCACAGGCCGCTCAATCACGCCATCGCTCCGGGCGAATCCCCGTCAGTGAACGCAGCATCATGGTGGACCTGCATTTCCCGCGCCCACACCTGATCCTCATCGGGGGGGTGCATGTCGCCATGCCGCTGCAAAGTTTCGCCCGCCAGCTTGGGTTTCGAGTTTCGGTCATCGACCCGCGCCAGGTGTTCGCCACGCCAGAGCGCTTTCCCGACGTCGAAACGATCCTGCACAGCTACCCGGACAAAGCCCTGCCGCAGCTTGGGCTGGACCGCAACACGTATATTGCCGTTCTGACTCATGATCCTAAAATCGACGACAAAGCGCTGCTGACTGCCCTGCCCAGCGCAGCCCCTTATATCGGCGTCCTCAGCAGCACGCGCACGCATGAGCAGCGCGTGCAGCGGCTGCGCGAAGCGGGTCTGCCCGAGGAACACCTGAGCCGCATCCGCACACCGATTGGTCTCGACATCCGGGCGCAGACGCCCGAAGAAATCGCCCTGTGCATTATGGCCGAGATTGTGGCCGTGCGGAATGGGGCGCAGCTATGAAATTCGGCCCGCTTCCGATTCAGGAGGCGCTCGGCCATATCCTGGCGCACAATCTGGTGGACGAACGCGGCCATAAGGTGCTCAGCAAAGGTCATACACTGACCGAGGCGGACCTGCTCAAATTGCAGAGTCTCAACCTGGACACGATCACGGTCGCCGCGCTCGACACGACCGACCTGAACGAAAACGATGCCGCCAGTCGCGTGGGGCAGGCTGTGGCCGGTCCGGGCATTCGCGTGGTGACGCCGGGCGTGGGCCGCGCAAACCTGATCAGCGAGCACTATGGCCCGGTGTATATCAACCTCGTGGCGCTCGAACAGCTCAACAACATCGACGCCGGAATCACGCTTGCCACCCTGCACAATCACACGCTGGTGCCGCCCGGTGAACTCGTGACACTCGTCAAGATTATCCCTTTTGGCATGCCTGCCGCGCGGGTCGTCGATGTCGAAAGCAAGGCGCACGAGTTCGCGCCAGTCATTTCGGTGCGCCCGCTGCGCTCGTCGTCGGTCGGCCTGATCCTGTCCGGGCCGGAAAGTGCCCGCGATCGGCTGATCGGTAGTTTCGAGCCGCCAACCCGCCAGCGGATTGAGAAGCTGGACAGTCATCTCGACAGCATGCAGTATGTGCCGCACACGCCCGATGCCATCTGCACCGCGATCCGCGCTCAGATCGAGTCAGGCCGGGAACTGATTGTCGTCGCGGGCATCTCGGCCATTATCGACCGGGATGATGTAGTGCCGCTGGCTCTGCGCGCGGCTGGGGGAGACGTGGCCCACTTCGGTGTGCCGGTGGACCCTGGTACCCTGCTGATGCTGGGCTATGTCGGTTCCGTGCCGGTCCTGGGTGCACCGGGGTGCATCAAATCCCCCAAAACCAACGTGATCGACTGGCTGCTGCCGCGCCTGCTGGCCGGGGAGCGGCTCACGCGGGCGGATCTCGTCGCCCTGGGACACGGCGGCCTGTTGGAGGACATCAGCGATCGACCGATGCCCCGCAGCCGAAGCATGGAATGACCCCTATGCTTCTGGCGGCTGCTTCTTATATTGACTACACGAATGATGATTGGCGCTGACATGAACAGTTTTTTGTCTCACCTCGAATGCGCCTGGTGCGGCGAGACCTACGAGGCGAATCAGCTCTGGAATTTGTGCCCGGCCTGTGGCAAGCCCTTGCTGGCGCGTTATGACCTTGACGCGGCGCGCTCGATCTTCACCCGCACTGCGGTGCAGAGCCGCTCACCCAATCTGTGGCGCTATGCCGAAATGCTGCCGGTGCAGGACCCGGCCTTCCGCATCAGCCTGGGCGAAGGCTACACACCGCTCGTCAAACTCAACCGCCTCGGCGCAGCCCTCGGCCTGAAGCACCTGTATGCAAAAGATGAGTCGTTTAATCCAACCGGGTCCTTCAAAGCGCGGGGATTGGCAATGGCGGTCAGCCGCGCCGCTGAACTCGGTGCCAAAGCGGTAGCAATCCCGACCGCCGGGAACGCGGGCAGCGCCATGGCTGCCTATGCCGCCCGCATCGGCTTACCCGCTTATATCTATGCGCCGCAGGATGTGCCCGCCCCATTTATTGCCGAAATGCGGGCGCTCGGTGCCGAGGTCACGTTGGTCGAGGGCCTGATTACCGACTGCGCACGTTACGTCCGCCAGGGCGTCGAGGAAGGCCGCTGGTTCGATGTCTCGACCTTGAAGGAACCCTACCGCGTCGAGGGGAAAAAGACGATGGGCTACGAACTGGCCGAGCACTTCGACGGCAGCCTGCCGGACATCATCATCTACCCGACCGGCGGCGGCACCGGCATTATCGGCATGTGGAAAGCCTTCGGTGAGATGGAACAGCTTGGCTGGATCGACTCGCAGCGTCCGCGTATGATCAGCGTACAGAGCACGGGCTGCGCGCCCATCGTCCGCGCCTATGAGCAGGGAGTTGAGTTCGCCGAACCCTGGCAGAATGCGCGCACCATCGCCGATGGCCTGCGCGTCCCGGCGGCGGTCGGCGATTTTCTCATCCTGCGGGCGGTGCGGGAAAGCGGCGGCACGGCGCTCGCGGTTGAGGATGAGGATACGCTGCTGGCCCTCACGGAAATCGGCTCGCAGGAAGGGTTATTTGTCGCGCCCGAAGCGGCGGCCACCTTCGTCGCCCTCAAAACCCTGGTCGAGCGGGGTGATATTCAAGCCGATGAACGGGTCGTCCTGTTTTTGACCGGCACTGGCCTGAAATATACCCATCTGATTAACGGTCCCGCTCACTGAGACGGCAACCGTCGCCGGTCCCAGACTTCCAGATTGACCAACCCGGAGGGTATCTGGCCTTTCAGCGCCAGGATCGTCTGCTGCGCCGCGCTCAAGCGGCTGCGATGCTGACCTTCGTCAGTCTTGGCGGCCATGTGCGGCGTCGCGATGACGTTGGGCATGTGCAGCAGCGGGTTATCCGCCGCCGGGGGTTCCGGGTCCCAGACATCGAGCGCCGCCGCCGATAACTGACCGTGGTTCAGCGCATCGACCAGATCCGCCTCGACCAGAATTGGCCCGCGCGCGCAGTTGACCAGCACCGCACCGCGTTTCATCTGGCTTAATTCCGCCGCCCCGATTATCCCGCGTGTTTCCGCATTAGCCGGGACATGCAGCGTCACCACATCGGCCTGATTCAGCAGCGTCGGCAAATCGGGGATCAAGCGGGTGCGCAGCGACACCGCGCGGCCCTCGTCGATGTAGGGATCGTAGGCGATCACCTGCATCCCCAGTACATGGGCGATCTCGGCGACGCGGCCTCCGATGCGCCCCAGACCAATGATGCCCAGCGTCGCCCCGTTGAGGTCGAACGCCGTCAGCTCCGGCAGCGGCATCCACCGGCCATCCCGCAGCAGACCATCGCCCATTTTGATGCGGCGCACCGCGTTCAACATCATGGCGACCGTAAATACCGCCGTCGATTCGGTATTGGAGTCTGCCGTGCGCACCACGCAGATCCCGCAGGCGGTGGCTGCCTCGACATCGACATTGTCATAACCTGCGCCGGGCCGCGTCACGATCCGCAAGTTGGGCAGCCGGTCGAACGTCGCCTGATTCGCTGGAAAGGTCGGGCAGATGATGGCGGCGTCTGCATCCTCCACGCCCTCGATGCTGTCCGGCGGATTGGGGTCGCTGCGCGGACCGATGACCTCGACGCGGGATTCCAGCAGTGCCAGCACGTCGTCGGATACATTGACACCTAACCAGACCTTAGACATAAACGCCTCGCTCCGGCACAGCCACGCCGTAGTGCCCGGCCAGGGTCGTCAGATCGTGCCACACACTGTCTGGCAGCGGTACACCAGCTTGCAACCGCTGAGCCATAGAACGCGCTTCTTTTTCGCCCGGCAGCAGCACTTCCTCGAAGCCGACAGCAGGCGGCACCTGTTTGACCCGTGCCAGCAGTTCTTCCACCAGATAATCGAAGCGCTCCCGCGTCGTAAATACCTCCAGGTTGATCGCCAGCATCAGGGTGGGGTTGCCCGACTTGAACTCCGGCGAGGACAGCGGCGCAAAACCCGCCAGAATCGTGGGGATGATCTCCATCATCAGCGCCAGGCCGGAGCCTTTGTAGGTGCCGAACGGCAGCAGCATTCCCCCGTGATAGAACGACGCCGGGTCGGTGGTCGGGTTGCCGTCCTGATCGAGCAGCATCCCCGGAGGAAAAGCTTCGCCTTTGCTCAGAGCCACCGCCACTTTGCCATTGGCGACTGCCGCCGTCGCAAAATCCAGCATGAAGGGTTCGCCGCTGGTCGGCACGGCCCAGGCCATCGGATTGGTCCCGAAGATCGGTTCGCGTCCCCCGTAGGGTGTGACCGACAGCTTGACGAAGGTCCCGCTGGTCATCACGATGCCGATCAAACCGGCCTGCGCAATAATCTCGGCATATTCCCCCAGGCGGCCAATGTGGTTGACCTGCGCCAGCGTCACACAGCCGATGCCGTGCTCCTGAGCCAGATCACGGGCCGTCTCCGCGCCGAGCCGTGCCCCGATCTGCCCGAACCCCCACTGGCAGTCCACTGTCGCAGTCGCGCCGAATTGACGCTCGATTCGCGGGCGGGCATCTGGCTGGATGGCCCCTTTCTGGACCAGATCCAGGTAAGACTTGACACGGATGACCCCATGCGAGTCGTGACCCATCAGATTGGTCCGCACCAGGGAAGCAGCCACGGTGGTCGCAAGGTCTTCCGATGCGCCCGTCCCAGCAATAATCGCCTTACAAAATTCCGTTAGCGTCTGCGCTTCTACATTTGGCATCCACACACTCCCTTGCTTGTTCCACAACCTGTCGGATTGTACTGATGGCAGTCCGGTTTCGCTATCAGACCAATCAAAAACACATCGCCTCCCGCTGGGTGATGTGTTTGTTACCAGAATAGAGTGGCGGGAATTACGCGCGCTGTGCACCAGCCATCATCAGGCCCAAAGTCTCGACGTCGGCATCATCACGATCGACCACCCCGACGACTTCGCCTTCATACATGACGGCAATCCGGTCCGATAGCGCCATAATCTCGTCAAGGTCTTCCGAAATCAGGAGGATTGCCACACCACTGCTGCGCTGCTGCATCAACACACCGCGGATATACTCGGATGCGCCGATGTCCACCCCGCGCGTCGGTTGAGCCGCGATCAACAGCACTGGCTGCCGCGAGAGTTCGCGCGCCAGGATCAGCTTCTGCACATTGCCGCCGGAAAGATTCTTGAGTAACGTCTCGTGTCCCGGCGTTTTGATATTAAATTTCTGAATCAAATCTACCGTGTAGCGCCGGATTGCTTCAAAATTATAAAAAGGGCCATTCAAAAACTGCGGCGCATCATTGTTTTGCAGGATGGCGTTCTCCGCTACTGAAAAACTGCCGATGGTGCCATGCCGGTTGCGCTCTTCAGGCACAAACGACAGGCCGCTCTGCAATCGTTCCTGCACCGACAGGCTCAGGATCGAGTGACCGTTCAGGATCACTTCGCCGCCGGTTGCCGGGCGCAGACCTGCGATGCACTCCGCCAGTTCGCGCTGGCCGTTGCCGGACACCCCGGCAATTCCCAGCACTTCCCCAGCACGAATCTCCAGGGAGACCTCCTTCAGTGCCAGGAGATCGCGGTCATTCTGAGCGCAGAGGCTGCGAACAGCGAGCTTGACCTCGCCGACCGTCACCGGCGGACGATCCGGCTGAAACTGCACATCGCGCCCGACCATCATCCGGGCCAGGGTGCGCTGTTCGACTCCGTGATTCGCGATCGTATCGACGACTCGGCCATCGCGCATGACCGTGATCCGGTCGGACAGGTCCTGAACTTCGTAGAGTTTGTGTGAAATAAAGATGAGCGAATGTCCCTCGTCACGCATCTGGCGGAGGGTGACGAACAACTCGTCCACTTCCTGCGGCGTCAGCACCGCCGTCGGCTCATCCAGGATGATGAGCGCGCCGCCCTGGTAGAGCGCTTTGACGATTTCGACGCGCTGCTGCTCGCCGACCGAAAGCTGCCACACGTAGACATCCGGATCGATCTTCAGGCCATAGGCATCGGAGAGTGCGATCAATCGTTTCCGCACCTGCTTCAGATTCAGCAGCGGGCCGCCCGACCGGATTCCCAACGCCACATTTTCCGTGACGGTCAGCGTTGGCACGAGCATAAAATGCTGGTGGATCATCCCGATGCCTGCCGTCAGCGAATCCGCCGGGGAATGAAAGCGGGCCACTTCGCCGTTCAGGGTAATCTCGCCCTCGTCTGGCTGGTAGAGACCGTAGAGAATCTTCATCAGGGTGCTTTTGCCCGCGCCGTTTTCGCCCAACAGGGCATGAATCTCGCCCGCATTTACGTCGAAATTCACATGGTCGTTCGCCAGCACGCCCGGGAACCGCTTGGAGATCCCCTGCAATGCAGCCGTTTCGATGCGGGTATGTCCCGAAGGCAGAGTGGTTGTTGGCGGCATCATGCTCATCGCTCATTCAGACATCAAAAAGTCCCCTCACCTTGCGGCGAGGGGAACCTGTGTCAAAGATTATCCGGCCTGTTATTGCGGCAGTTCGCGGGCCACTTCGATGTCGCCCGACAGGATACCAGCGGCGGCTTCACCGGCGGCAGCCAGTACGTTGGCCGGGATCGCGACGTTACCGAACACAAACGTCTGCCCCTCGTTTTCCAGCGTCAGGGTATAAGCGACGCCGCCCAGTTCACCGGACTGAATGCGTGTGATCATATCGGCCAGCGTGGGTGCCCAGTTGTAAACCTGGGAGGCGACGACGGCATCCGGCCACTGCGGGCTTTGATCGAACTGGGTCCCGAACCAGTAGCCGCCTTCGGTCTGAATGGCTTCGATTGCGCCAACGACCATCTGCGATGTCCCGGTCAGCACATCCGCGCCAGCCGCAATGTGCGTGTTCGCCACATCGGTACCCGCCGCGACATCGCTGAACGAGCCGGTGTAGGCCACCAGCAGTTCGGCATCCGGATTGGTCGCCTTCACACCCTGAATGAAGCCGTTGATGTACAGCAGGGCATCGCCAGCCTGAACCGGCCCGACCACACCGATGATGTTGTTCTTGGTCATCAGCGCGGCCATCACCCCATTGACATAGCCACCCTCTTCAGCCGAGGCTTCGTAGGCGAAAATGTTGCTGAGACCCTGTTCCGCACCCGTATCTGTCGCCGTACCCCAGGCAAACGAGGTGTCAGGGAAGTCGGGCGCGATGTCGAACAGCGACGTGCCATACTGCGTCCCGTGCGCGATGATCAGATCATAACCATCTTCCGCATAACCACGCAGCGTTTCGGCAGCCGCAGCCACGTCGAACATGCCTTCGGTGAAAGCAATTTCCATGGCGGATTCGCCACCCATCGCTTCCTGGACGTCCAGCAAACCCTGGTAGATCGACTGGCTCCACGAAATATCAGTGGTGCTGCTGGGCATCACGATCGCGACGCGGAACGGACCATCCTGTGCGAGGGTCATCCCACCCAGCGACAGCAGCGCAATCACCAGTACAACTAAAACGATTTTCTTCATGGGGTACACACTCCTTTGCGTATCTCGTCAGACTCTCGCCTATAAATCAGTTTTCGCCGCGTTCAAACGGCTTGGTCAGCGCGGCAGGCTCCCGCCGCTGCCGTTCACGCGCGAAAATTAACACCACAATTGTGAGCACATAGGGCAGCATGATAAGCAGATTCGGCGGGATTGCCGCGCCAGCCACCCGCACATCCAGCACCTGCACCCAGATTTGCAGATTGTTGGCCGCGCTGAACAGCAGCGCACCGGCCATCACCTTCCAGGGCGACCAGCCGCCAAAATACACCAGCGCGACGGCGATGAACCCCCGACCAGCGGTCATGTTTTCCTGAAATACCCCGGTCAGGGCCATCGACAACGATGCGCCCGCAACCCCGGCCAGCACCCCGCCCAGGATGACGGCGGAATAGCGGACGCGGGCGACATTGACGCCCATCGAATCTGCCGCCTGGGGGTTCTGCCCGACCGCACGCACCTGCAACCCCCAGGTGGTACGGTTCAGGACCCACACCGAAATCGGCACCAGGGCGAAGGCCGCATAGGTTAGAATGTCCTGATGGAAAAAGATCGAGCCGAGGACCGGAAGGTTGCTGAGGACTGGGAGGTCGATCTTTTCGACGCCACCGGCCACAATCACGCCCGCAGCCAGGACACGAAATAACAGCGTGGACATGCCCTGCCCAAACAAAGTCAACCCAATCCCACTGATCCCCTGTTCAGCCTGAAGCGTTACACTGACAAAGGCCATCATTAAACCCATCAACGCGCCGACCAGCATCGCCACCAGCAGCCCCACCGCCGGATGGGCGTTGAATCCCTTGTCCGAAATCACGAAGACTGACGTAAAGGCCCCCATCAGCATGATGCCTTCAACACCCAGGTTGAGCACACCCGACCGCTGGGCAAATAATTCCCCCAGCGCGGCGAACAAAAAGGGAGTCGCTGCCGCCAGCGTCAGCCCGGACGCAGCAATCAGAATATCGAGAAGGGTACGACTGCTTTCCATGCTTTATTTCGCTTCCGCTGCCACGGTTTCCATGCTAAGTTCAACCGCGGGAGATTCGCTGCCCAGGCGCGCAGCGCGCCGAACGGCCCGCCGCCGAACCCAGACATCGCTGCTGACGACGAAAATGACGACCAGACCCTGGAGCGCGATCATGGTGGCGGACGGCACCTGGATGGTTCGCTGCATCTGTTCCGCCCCGGTCAGGAGCGCGCCAAAGAAAAAGGCGGACGGAATGGCCCCGAGCGGGTGCAGTCTGCCGAACAGCGCGACGACGATACCCGAAAAGCCGTAGCCGACGGCAAAACCCTCGACCATACGGCGCGTCACGCCCATCACCTCGACCGTGCCCGCTAGCCCGGCCAACCCGCCGCTGAGCGTCAGGGACAGCACCATGTACAGCGGCACCGAGATACCGGCATAGCGCGCGGCATCTTTATTCTGCCCGACCGCCCGCACGCGGTAGCCCAGTGGAGTGCGCCACAGCAGCAGGTAGACGACCACTGCGGCCAGCAGCGCAATGAATACGCCGGTGTGCAGGCGCGACGGGGGTGCCAGGCGGCCCAACCAGACCGACTCCGGGAGCTGAGCCGACTGAGGGATACGCGTACCAAGCTGGATTTCCCGCGGGTCGATGAGCGGCCCGCTGAGCAGCAGCAGCAGCATCTGCGTGGCAATCTGGTTCATCATCACCGTGCTGAGGATCTCGTTGACGTCAAAGTACGCCTTCAGGTAGCCGGGAATGGCCCCCCAGGCTGCACCGGCGCTAAAGCCAACCAGCAGCGCCAGGGGGACCGCCAGGATCGCCGGGAGGCTTCCGCCCACGGTCACCGAAAAGGCCGTGACCGCCACTGCGCCGATAAATAACTGGCCTTCCGCGCCGATATTGATTACACCGCCGCGAAACGAGATGCAGATACCGATGGCGACCAACAGCAGCGGGATAGCCCGGGTAATCGTGTTGTTCAGCCGGTTGGCATCGCCAAAGGCCCCCTTCAACATGGAGCCATAGGCTTCCATCGGGTCCTTACCAAGCGCGAGCAGGATTCCGGCCCCAACGACGAGCGCCAGCGCCACCGCAACCACCGGGGCCAGGATCGCTACAGGGTCGCGCTCGATCAGTGATTTTCGTAGGTTCATTCAGAACTCAATGTGAATGTTGCCGCGAACAGCCAATATTAAACCGCGTAAGGTATGAATTTGCCACAAATACCGCGGAGATCGTCTGTTAATTTGTTACAATTTATTGCATCCGCCTTCTGGATGGTCTTACCATAAGCATGTCCGTCATGCATGTCTATGAATAACATGTACAAAATAACCAAATGATGCCTGCCGGACTCGTGCTTGTGCTGAGGTTATGAAGATGTTAAATTAGGAGTATCCATTTCCTCCCTTTGCAGTCGGCACACCCGCTGTCGGCGTGGGGCTGGGTCCCTCTCGAAAAGCGCTGCAAGGACATCGTTCTTAGCAGGAGGTGTCGCGATGCCCCTCTGGCATCATTATCATATCCCGACCACTGTCGAGGAAGCGCTGGCGCATCTGGCCCGTTATGACGGGAAGGCGCGTATAATTGCCGGTGGCACGGATTTGCTGATCGATCTTCAACACACGGAAAAAGGTGCCCACACGCTCGACGCCCTGGTGGATGTCACCCGCATTCAGGCCATGACCGAGATTTCGGCAAGCGAAGGCTGGATTTACGTCGGGGCGGCGGTTACGCATACCGCTGTGGTGGACAGCGCCCTGATTGAGTTACAGGCAACCTGCCTGGTCGAAAGCTGTGGTGTGGTGGGCGGCCCGCAGGTGCGCAATGTCGGCACACTCGGCGGCAACGTGGCCCATGCCCTGCCTGCGGGCGATGGCACCACCTCGCTGATCGCCCTGGACGCCGAGGCACACGTCGCCTGGGCCGATGGGCGCCGCGAGTGGCTGCCGATTGGTTGTTTGTTCAAAGGCCCCGGCGAGTCGGCCATTGATTCTACCCGCGATGTGCTGGTCGGTTTCCGCTTTCGCCCCTGCGCCCAGCGCGAAGCCACCGCCTTCAAGCGCATCATGCGTCCGCAGGGGGTCGCCCTGCCCATTCTGGGCTGTGCCGTCTGGTTGAAATTGGACGACCGCAGTGACCACTGCGCGGACGTGCGCATTTGCATCGGCCCGGTGGGATCGATCCCGGCGCGGGCCTCGGAAGCCGAAAATGCGCTGCGCGGCCAGGTGATGGACGACGAGACGATTCAGGCCGTAGCCGACATCGCCTGCCAGACGCTGCACCCACGCACCAGCAAGTACCGCGCGACGGCGGATTACCGCGTCTACATGATCGAAACGCTGCTCAAGCAGGCGCTGCCGTTGGCGGCCCGACGTGCGCAGACCGGCATCGCGCAAGCCGAAGGTGTTGGACTCGGATAAGCGAGAGAAGGAATATGATGATGAGCCAGCTCAATTTGACCGTCAATGGTACAGCCCATACTTTGAATGTTCCCGAATCGCGGACGCTGGCCGAAGTCCTGCGCTACGATCTCGGCTTTACCGGCACCAAGATTGGCTGCGAAGAAGCGGAGTGCGGCATCTGCACCGTGCATGTCGATGGCGTGCCGGTCGATTCATGCATCTACCCGGCCTTCAAAGCCGATGGCAAAAAAATCAGCACCATCGAAGGACTGGCAACCCACGACGCCGAGGGCGAAGAACATCTGCATCCGCTCCAGCAGGAATTTATCAACCACTGCGCCGTGCAGTGTGGCTTCTGCACGCCCGGCCTGATCATGACTTCTGCCGCCCTGCTCAACGAAAATTCGAATCCGTCCGAACAGGACATCAAGATCGCGCTGAAAGACACCTACTGCCGCTGCACGGGCTATACCAGTGTCATGCAGGCCATCAAGTCGGCGGGCGGCATCCTGCGCGGCGACGGCCCGCTGCCCGTCAATGAACCGGCGGTGGACGAGCCGACCGCCAATATCAGCCGCAGCCTGAAGGTGCCGGACATCGTGGATCGGGTGACCGGACGGGCCAAATTCAGCGACGATTATACTTTCCCGGACATGTTATTTGCGCGCACGCTGCGCTCAGCCTATCCCCATGCTGTCGTCCTGCACATCGACACCAGTCGGGCGCAGGCCCTGCCCGGAGTGCGTGCAGTGCTCACGGCAGAGGACATCCCCGGCGAAAATATTCACGGCCTGGTGCATCTCGATTGGCCGGTCATGGTTGGAGTCGGCCAGAAAGCCCGCTACATGGGCGATGCCATCGCCATCGTCGCCGCCGATTCGCAGGACATCGCGGACGCGGCTCTCGGCCTGATCGACGTCGAATACGAAGTGCTGGGGGTCGTCGATAATCCGATTTTTGCCCACTCCCCCGAAGCGCCCATCCTGCACGAAGGCCGTGAAGATGGAAACCTGCTCAAGCACATTAAAGTGCGGCACGGGGACATCGAGCAGGGCTTTGCCGAAGCCGACGTGATTATTGAGCGCACCTACCATACGCCCACCACCGAGCACGCCTTCCTCGAACCGGAATGCGCCATCGGCGTGCCCGCCGGATTTAATGCCGAACATTCCAAACTGACGGTTTACGTCGGCTCACAGATTCCGTATCAGGACCGCAACCAGATTGCCCGCGCTATGAACCTGCCGGATGAGGCGGTGCGCGTGCGCGGCGTGCTGATTGGCGGCGGCTTCGGCGGCAAGGAAGACATCGCCGGGCAGATTCATGTCTCCCTGCTGGCCCAGGCGACCCAGCAGCCCGTAAAAATGCTCTATACCCGTCAGGAATCGCTGCTGTTTCATCCTAAGCGTCACGCGACGGTGATTCGCATCAAGACCGGGGCGAAGAAGGATGGCACGCTCACAGCAGTGGAAGCCGAACTGTACGGCGACGGCGGGGCCTATGCCAGCCTGAGCGACAAGGTCATGACGCGTGCCACCACCCACGCCACCGGCCCCTACAACGTACCCAATGCCAAAATCGACTGTTTTGCCATGTACACCAACAACCCGCCGTCGGGCGCGTTCCGCGGCTTTGGCGTCACGCAGAGCGCCTTTGCCGTCGAACAGAATATGGACCTCGTCGCCGAAGCACTCGGCATGGACCCGGTGCAGCTGCGGTTGATCAACGCCCAGAAAGTCGGCGTCACCACGGCGACCGGGCAGCTTCTGCGGGAAAGTGTCGGCCTGATTGACACGATCGACAAGGTGACTGTCGATATGCGCGGCGGCCTGAACGGGAGTTTCCGCTGGGGCTGGCAAGAGGGCGACAAAGCCTACGGTTGGGGCATCGCCAGCGCCTACAAAAATACGGGTCTGGGGGGCGGCGCGCCGGACAAATCGGAAGCGGAAGTCGAAGCATTCGAAGATGGAACCGTCGCCGTGCGCACCTCGTCGGCGGACATGGGCCAGGGTCTGGTCGCAGTGCTGGCGCAGTGCGCGGCAGAAGAATTGGGCGTACCCTACGAGCGCATCCGTGTGCTGCTCTCCGACACCGATCTGACCCCGGACGGCGGCCCGACGACGGCCAGTCGCCAGACCTATATGAGCGGCAATGCAGTGCGTCATGCAGCAGCAAATCTGCGTGAGGCGCTGACCAGTGTCGTCTCCGAAGAATATGATAAGCCCCCAGCGCAGCTGCGCTTTGAAGAAGGACTGGTGCGCGTCAACGGCACCAGCATCCAATTTGGCGAAGCAGTCCATCTCGCCAAAGAACAGGGAATTGCGACGCGCATCCGGCATGAATACTGGGGGCCGAAGACTCAACCGCTGGGCACGGGCGGCGACATGCATTTCGCCTTCTCCTATGCGACCCAGGCAGCGCTGGTCAGTGTCGATCTGAACACGGGCGCGGTGCATGTCGAAAAAGTCATCTCTGCCACCGACATTGGCCGCGCGATTAATCCCCTGCTGCTGCAAGGGCAGATCGAAGGCGGCATCGTCATGGCGATGGGCAACTGCCTGACTGAAAGTTACATCATCGAAAACGGCGTACCCTGGTCCACGCTGCTGGCACGCTATAAGATGCCCAGCATCAAACACACCCCGGAAATCATCAGTCATCTGGTCGAGGACCGGTCGGCGGATGGTCCTTACGGCGCGAAAGGCGTCGGCGAGATTCCATCCATCAACACCAGCCCGGCCATTGCCAATGCGATTTACCACGCGGTCGGGGTGCGAGTCTTCAGCATCCCGGTGGATCAGGATGCCCTGCTGCGCGCCATGCGAACCGGCAGCACCGAGGTCCATACCGCCTGGCACGATGTCCGTTAGTTTCAGTTCGTGTTAGGGTGATGTAGAGCGCGTTCGGGGAAATCCGGGCGCGCTAATAATTTAAGCGCACCAGCCGAAAGCCAATCGAGGTGAAGCGGGATTCGGGCTTGAGGGCATAGCGGAACTTGCAGGTGGCGCGCTCGGCGTTTCCGATAAACGAGCCGCCCTTCACAATGCGTTTCCGATCCCCGGTTAGCGTCACGGTCATCACGCGGTCTTCCGTATTGGCACACCATTCCCATACGTTCCCGGCCATATCCAGCACCCCGTATGGGCTGGCTCCGCTCATGTGATAGGAGACGGGCATGGTTCGCCCCATCTTGCCCTCACTGGTATTGCAGCGGGTGGACTCGAACACGTTTCCCCAGGGATAGCTGCGTCCATCATCCCCCTGGGCTGCCCACTGCCACTGGAGTTCGTTGGGCAGGACGATCGTGTCTCCCGTCCGGCTGCTGTACCAGCGGCAGAATGCCACCGCTTCATACCAGCAGACGTTCACAGCAGGATGGTCGTGAACCGGCTTTTTGGTCTGGATTGGCTCCGGGTGTGCCTTGCGCCACGCCAGCGCGTCGCCCGAAAAATCCCACCAGTGTTCGTCGCGGTATCCGTCGCTGGCATCGACAAACTCTTGAAACTGCGCGCTGGTGACCGGGTATTTACCAATTTGAAACGAGGCAATTCTCAGGACGCGGGCCGCACCCTCACGTCTCAGTCTGATCTCGCCGCCCGGAATGTCACACCAGTCAAATCGAGGTGAATCGAGCGTCAGGCAGTAGGCAGCGAGGTTGTCCGGGTCGTAATCCGGGTAGACCTTGTGGAACTTGCGAAATGCGTCGCAGCCCCATTTCCGTGTGCCCTCATGTTTGACCAGTGCGGCGATCGGTTCATATTCGCGTTCCACTTCACGCCCCCTTGCCTGCCATTCGAGTTCGTCCTCGGCCACATGCAGTAGGGA
>JAIOHO010000225.1 GCA_019912905.1 Anaerolineae bacterium | reverse complement strand
CTTATACATTGCAGATCTCCGTAATTGATAGGCTGTTCATTACAATTATAGGTCTTGATTTACGGATAGTGCATTAATTTCGATTAGAGACGGTTCGGTGCTGACCATGCGGCGGACTCTGGTATACTTGATCTCTAAATGGATTGACTCATTCACCCGAATATTCAGGAAGAACAGGCACTATGGCGGAAACTGACAGGGACCGTGTTCAGGACACGTGCGAAACGAGCGCGGAAGAATCGGCGCGTTTGCATTTTATTCGGGAAGCGATTGAAGAAGACAATCGTGCGGGCCGGTTCGGTGGGAAGGTCCATACCCGCTTTCCGCCGGAGCCGAATGGCTATCTGCACATCGGCCATGCCAAGGCCATCTGGCTGGATTTTGGCATGGCGCAGGATTACGGCGGCCAGTGCAACCTGCGCTTTGACGATACCAATCCCGCCAAAGAGGAGCAGGAGTACATCGACGCCATCATGGAGGACGTCCGCTGGCTCGGCTATGACTGGGAGGACCGGCTGTTCTTCGCCTCGGACTACTTCGACCAGTTGTACGTCTGGGCCGTGCAGCTCATCCAGGCGGGAAAAGCCTACGTCGATCACCTCAGCCAGGAGGAGATGCGCGAGTATCGCGGCACGCTGACCGAGCCGGGCAAGGACAGCCCTTACCGCAACCGCTCGGTCGAGGAAAACCTGAACCTGTTCGAGCAGATGAAAAACGGCGCGTTTGCCGAGGGCGAATGCGTGCTGCGCGCCAAGATCGACATGAAGTCGGGCAACATCAATCTGCGCGATCCGGTTATGTACCGCATTATCCATGCGCCGCACCCGCGCACCGGCAGTAAATGGTGCATCTACCCGATGTACGATTACGCACACGGCCAGTCAGATTCGATTGAAGGCGTGACGCATTCGCTGTGTACCACCGAATATGAGGATCACCGCCCGCTGTACGACTGGTTTCTGGATGCGCTCGGAATCTTCCACCCGCGCCAGATCGAATTCGCCCGCCTGAACCTGACCTATACCGTCATGAGCAAGCGGCGGCTGCTGCGGCTGGTGCAGGAAAAATACGTGAGCGGCTGGGATGACCCCCGCATGCCTACCCTGCGCGGGATGCGGCGGCGCGGCTATACCCCGGAGGCGATTCGCGCCTTCTGCGAGGCTGCCGGGGTCGGCAAACGTGCCACGACTTCCGAAATCGAAATGCTGGAACATTACCTGCGGCAGGACCTGAACAAGCGCTCGCCGCGTGTCATGGCGGTGCTGCGACCGCTGAAGGTGGTCATCACCAATTACCCTGACGATCAGGTCGAGGAAATGGACGCGGTCAACAACCCGGAAGACCCGGAGGCTGGGACGCGCAAGGTCCCGTTCTCGAAAGTCCTGTATATCGAGCAGGACGACTTCATGGAGGACCCGCCCAAGAAGTTTTACCGGCTGGCCCCTGGACGGGAAGTGCGGCTGCGTTATGCCTACTTCCTGACCTGCCAGGAGGTCATCAAGGACGACCTGGGCCAGATCGTCGAACTGCGCTGCACCATCGACCCGGCGACGCGCGGCGGTGATGCGCCTGATGGCCGCAAAGTCAAATCGACGCTGCACTGGGTCTCAGCGGCCCATGCCCTGGAAAGCGAAGTGCGCATCTACGAACGTCTGCTGACGAACCCGGACCCGGGTGCGCTGGAAGAGGGGCAGGATTTTACCGACCTAATTAATCCGAATTCCCTCGAAGTGCTGCCCACCTGCTATGTCGAGCCGAGCATGAAGGATGCGCCCGCAGGCAGCTTTTACCAGTTCGAGCGCCTGGGCTATTACTGTGTCGATTCCGATTCGACGCCGGACAAGCTGGTTTTCAACCGCACCGTGGGCCTGCGCGACGATTGGGCAAAGTTGCAAAAGTCTTCGTGATCATGGGCGAGGCCCGAGACGGAGACCGCAAGGTCCGCGCCGCGATCTCCGTCTTGCGCCTCGCGATTCGCTTACGGCAGGGCGAAGTCCGCATATTTTCCTGATCGCCGGTACGCTATAATCAAAAATATGACCGAATCACCCAATCCCCTCCACAACCCGCGCCTGAGACGCGCCATGCTTGCCGGCGTGCTTCTGGCGGCAGGCGGCATCGTGCTGTTTATCGTGCTCTGGATTCTGCTCGGTAATGCGGGTCTGGATCAATTTCCGCGCCTGATCATTTCGCTGTGCCTGCCCCCGGCGGCTATCGCGCTGCTCGTGGGAGTCTATTTCCTGCTCATTCAGCCACGCAAGCGCTAACGCCGCAGGGCGATCACCAGCACGGCGGGCACACGCGAAGGCGCACCCTCGACGGGCCGCTCAAGCACATGAACCACCTGTAACCCCGCCACATGCGCCGCACGCTGATAATCTGCCACGAGATGCGGGTAGTGCTCGACCGCGTAAGTGCGTCCATCTCCGGTCACAAACGTGCGCTGGCCGCCGTTCAAGGCGATCTGCGGGTGAAGGTCGCTGAGGAGCGCCCATCCACCGGGAGTCAGAATCCGCCCGATTTCCCGAAGCGCCGGGCCGATGTCCGGCAGGTGGCCCAGGGCCAGCCCGCACAGGACGACATCCATAGACTGCGTGGGGAGGGGAAGCGCCTCTGCCGTCGCCAGTGCTACAGACCGAAGTGCGCTGGACGCCAGCATGTCTGGGCTGTTGTCCAGGCCGAGGACCTGGGCGGCCCCGTTTTCCCGCGCCAGCAGTCCATAGCGCCCGGTTCCGCAGGCGAGGTCGAGCACGCGCTGATCGCGCAGATCGGGCAGCAGCGACCGCATGGCCGCTTCTTCCGCCTGCATCAGGGCATTGTGCGCGTGGGGGGGATAACTGGCGGCCCAGTGCGCATACGCCTCCAGGCTGTCGAGGACTGGCACGCGATCTGAACCGAACAGGCGGCGAAGGCGGCGCAGCATCCCTTAGAATAACCCCCGCAGCACCAGCGCGGCACCGAAGACGACCAGCGGCACGCCGATGAGCGCCCCCACCAGGGTGGCCGTGAGCGCGACGCCAACCAGCACCAGCAGCAGACCGATGAGAATGGCGACCAGACGCCCGGTCAGGTTGAGGACCAGCGCGACCAGATTCCAGACCACCTTAAACGGCCACAAAAGGACAGCGGCCATGATACCCTCCTGATAATTGGCTGGGGAACTCACGCGGACTCCGCAGCCTGTCCCAGTGTCATGATGTTAAGGATAAGTACGCGCAATCGAGCCGAAAAGTTGCTTTGGAGGGGGTAGCCGGGCAGCACGGAAGGAACGTGCTAAAAGTTCCCGTTGGCATTCACCGGGACTTCGCGCCATTCGTCGGGGATGTCTTCAAAGCGCATCGTCGCCAGAATGACCAGATCAGCCCACTGGTTGAAGGCCGGGTCGCTGCCGCTGTAACTGAGGCGCAGGCGGCGGGGCAGCCACAGCCACATGTAGGCCAGCCGCCGCCGCTCGTAACGCGAGGTACGCTCGCGCAGGTCAAAGTACCAGCGTGGGTAGCTCATGAAGATGCGCGGGTACTGCTGGGCCAGTTCGGGATGGGCATAAGCTGCATAGGCCGCGACCAGCAGCAGGATGCCGAACGGCGCAGTCGGCAGCAGGATATTCGTGCGGGCGGCGATGAAGGCCGTGGCGCTCAGGACGAAGATGCCGGACCACAGAAGAATGGAGGGCAGCGGATAATAAACGTTCTCCGCATCCCCGTATTTTTCGAATGTCTGGAGAATCGGCCCTTTAAGCAGACCCATCAGAATCAGGCCTATACGCAGCAGGAAACCGATGCTGACCAGTAAGGGAATGAGCGCAACGCTCATTATGGTCCCCCGTGTGCTGGCTGCAAAATCTGCCACCAGCTTACCAGAATTCCAGCATGATCCCAAGTGAAATTGGCTTTAGAGGCGCAGCAGGGCGCGCGGACCCTTGTACAGCGGGCAAACACAGCGGGCACATTCGGGCCGCTGGCCGGTGCGATACGCCTGCCGCAGTGACCGCGCTTCCGGTGTGTTGATGGCGGCGTGCAGCGTGCTTTGATTCAGCTGACCATAGGTCGGAAGGAAATAACAGGGGCGCAGCGTGCCGTCCACTTCGATAACGGTGCTGGTATGGGGCGCGTTGCAGCGCGGCGGCTCGAAATCTCCCTGGTCGATGACGGCCTTGAAGTAGGGGAGCATCCGGCGCAGCTTGTCCGGGGATTCAGCCATGCGCGCGCTGGCAAAATCGTCGGCAAAACGGGCTTCCAGGTCGTCCAGAATTGTCCCCAGGTGGTCGATGTCTGCTGCGGTCAGTGCCGCCGCTGGGGGGCCATGTTCCGGCGGTGCGCCCGGTCCGGCATGGGCAACCAGAGGCAGCGATTCGTCCGGGGTGAAACGCGGACCAAAGGCGAAGGGGTTGCTGACATCGACCGTCAGAAAGCTGATGCGGTTGACATCGACCCCTCTGGCAGCGGTGATGATCTCCGGCAGTTCGGCGTAATTGGCACGCTGCACGGTGGTGCGAGTGGTGACTGGGACGCCGCCCGCCCGCACCGCCCGGATTCCGTCCAGCACCAGATCGAACGCGTCAACGCCTCGAATGGCGGCATAGGTAGGCGCGGTCCCCGCATCCAGGCTGACGATCGCCTCGTCGATATGTTCGATGACCGCCTGCGCCTGTTTGTGCAGCAGCAGGCCATTGGTCAGCAGCATGACGTGCGCGCCCTCGTCCCGAAAACGCTGCGCGATCTGCGGCCAATGCGGGTGCTGCATGGCTTCGCCGCCGCTCAACAGCACCCACTTCCCATGCAGGGCGCGAAATTCTGAGGCGATGGTTTCGACCAGGGGCAGCGCCATATTGCGACGCGGGCTGCGCCAGATGTCGCACATCACACAGCGGCTGTTACACCCATCCGTCAAATACAGGATAATCAGCGGCAGGGTATGCAGCCGATCGCTGGCAAGATTCAGGATATGGCGTGCGGTCATTGGGTGCTTAATCCACCTACCTTCCCAATGTCTCAGGGTTCGATCTATGTTAAAATAGCTTACCAATGATACGCACATTTCACACCCTTTAGATGGAAGCGGCGGGAACAGTTAAAAACCATATGGCGAATCAGGATCTGATTAAATCCGGCCCCGGGCCGCGCACGGCGTTTCTGGAAAAGGCTGACTCCCAGACGATCGCCGAAACGATGGTGGCCTTTGCCAACACCGAAGGCGGCACCATGATTATCGGCGTGGACAAAGATGGGGAGGCGGTGAACAAGCAGATTGAGACTGAGGCGCTGGAAAAGGCGTTGAAAGATGCCGATGATAACTGCAATCCGGCGATCGTCATTGGCAATTGGGAACCGGTCGAGCTGGAGGATGAAAAGACGGCCTACGCCGTCCGCGTGCCGCGCAGCATCGAACTGCACGCGCTGACCGATGGCCGGGTATTGATTCGCAGCGGTATCAAGAATCGTCCGCTGGGGGGGCAGGAAATTCTCAAACTCGCCAGCGCCAAGAGCACCGGCGACTTTGAATCCGAGGTGGTGCCCGGTGCCACCAAAGATGATTTCAGCCGCAAAATGATCGACGAATATCTTGCCAAACGCGCCGAACGCTCCAAGCGGCCTTATAACGGCAAGATTGATGACCTGCTCAAGGAAATCGGTGCGGTCGATTCGGAGGGTAAACCGACCGTCATCGGGATCTTACTGTTCAGCGAATATCCCCAGCACTGGCTGCCGCAGAGCGGGGTGGTTTTCGCCAAATTTGTCGGCAAGACGCCGCGCGGCGAAAACGGGCTGGCGGGTTATTCCCGGCGCGAAGAATTGACCGGACCGCTGTCGAAGCTGATCGAATCGACCTGGAATCTGATCTGGAGCGAGATGGCCGTCAGCGCCGTGGTCAAAGGCTTGGAGCGCGAGGAGACATTCGAATATCCTCAGTTCGCTGTGCGCGAGGCGATCGTCAACGCGATCTGCCACCGCGATTATCGCCTGAAAGGACGGCGTATCGAGGTGCGCATGTACTCCGACCGGCTGGAGGTCATCTCACCGGGGGGGCTGCCCGGTTTTATCACCGTTGAGAATATCGTCGATGAACATTTCAGCCGCAACCCGCGCATCGTCAACGGCCTGTTCCAGTGGGGTTATATCGAGGAACTCGGCCTGGGCATCGACCGCATGATGGAAGTCATGCAGCAGGCCGGTCACAAGCCGCCATCGTTCGATGCACGCCCCTACAGTTTTGCCGTCACGCTGTATAATGCGCGCGAAAAGCAGGCGGCTCCTGCCTGGACCCGCAATACGAATCACCGGCAGGCGCGCGCCTTGCAGTATCTCCGTGAAAATGGCTCGATTACCAACCGCGAATATCGTTCTTTGTGCCAGGGCGTCTCGGCGGAAACGCTGCGCCTTGATCTCGTCGATCTGGTGGAGCAGGGCATCCTTCTGAAAGTCGGCTCGAAGAAGGGTACTTACTACATCCTGAAATAGCGAATGAGCGGGCTATGCGGTCCATTCTCGACGTGATGATGCTGAGCGGCATCGTCGCGGACATCGCCCTGATTGGGTATCTCCAACTGAATCGAGCGCCGACCCGGATGCGCCCGACCTGGCTTCAGTTCGCGGCCCTGGGGTCGGCGTTGGCGCTGGCATTGACCATCGCAAACGGACAGGTCATGGTCTTCGCGGCGTTGGGCCTGATCGTGATGTTCAGCACCTACGGCCAGTATGTGCTCCGCGATGTGCTCAACCGCAGGACTCTAATCTGGCTGCTGGTCGGCACCATCTGGGCAGCGGCGCTGCTGCTGGCCGGAGGTTTGTTTCCGGTGACGAGGATCGGCCAACCGAACTGGCTGCTGTCCGTGTTTGCGCCACCCGATTTCGCGGGCATCGTTCTGCTGCTCGGTCTGGCGCTGGCGACGATCGCGCTGGTTGGCCTGGCATTTTATGGATTTTACGCGGCGCTGCTGCCCGAAGTCGCCAACCGTACCCTGTTCTGGGTGCTGAACACCGTGCTGCTGGCAATCGGCATTCTGCTGTTCATCAGCGCCGCACACGTGCTTCAGGCCGCCGGGGTGCTGATTATGGCGATCACCCTGTTGAGCGCGGCTTATGCGCACAGCACCTACCGCGTTTTCGATATTCGGCGGGCGATGAACAGTGTGCTGCGCATGCTGCTGCGGGTGGCCCTCGTTTCGGTCGTGATTTTTGCGGCATTGGCCGCTGCCGATCAACCGGTGGATGATGCGGGCGGCGCGCGCGGCCTTCGCCTGCTGACCCTTGCCATGCTTGCTGCTTCGGCTTACGTGGTGCTGCGTAAGCTCTTCAGGATGGCCCTTGGCCGCCTGCTCAACCACGGCCTCAGCCCGACCGGGGCGGCCCGGCAGTACAGCCAGCAGGTTTCCAAGGCGGTCGAATTGGGCGAACTGGTTCAGATTTCGTCGGAAACCCTGAATCGGGTGCTGCATGTGCGGCGGTCGGGCCTGATGCTGGTCAGCGCCAGTGCGACGGATTCCGGTCACGTGGAATTTGTCGTGATGGGCGATGGCCTCACCGGGGAGCCGGCGAGGGGGGCGATTGCGACGTCAGGTCTGGTGTACGACCGGCTGGCCGTCAAGAAGCAGCCCCTGTCGCAGTTCGACATCGCGTTCGGGCCGACCTACCAGCGGCTGGAGGCGGCGGAACGGCGCTTCTTCGACAGCCTGCAAATGCGGGCTTACGCGCCCATTGTGGTCGATCAGGCGCTGATCGGCATTCTGATGTGCGGCCCAAAGCTGAACGATGCCCCCTTCAGCGCCGTAGACCTCGAACTGCTGGCGACGATGGCCGACCAGACCGGTGTGGCCCTGCGCAACGCGCGCGCCATGGCCGATCTGAAACATCTGAACGCCACCATGCAGGCGCTCAATGCTGAACTGGGGGAAGCCAACCAGCAGTACGAAAAGCTGGATTCCGTAAAGACCGATTTCATCACCATTGCCAGCCACGAACTGCGCACGCCGCTGGCCCAGATACGCGGGTATACCGACATCCTCGACACGCTCAACGAACAGGGCATGCTCGATCAGGATCAGATCACCGGTATGGTCATCAACCTGCGCCGGGCTGCCGAACGCACCGAGGAGCTGCTGGCAGCCATGCTGGACGTGAGCCAGTTGGACGTCAACGCCATGGATTTGCGCTTTGCGGAGGCTGCGCCGGAAAGTGTGCTGCGCATGGCGATCGAGCCGCTGACTGAGCCGATCAAGCAGCGCAGGCTGACGCTGGCAGCGCGCGGGCTGCGGGCGCTGCCGCCGATTCACTGCGACATGCAGCGGCTGGTCCAGGCGTTTCGCAACATCATCACCAACGCCATTAAGTTCACCCCGGACGATGGGCGCATCGACATCACGGCCAGCTTTCAGCCAGGCGAGAATGGCCGGGATGCGCATGTACTGATTTCGATTGCGGATACGGGGGTGGGCATCGAACAAGAGGACCTGGAACTGATC
>JAIOHO010000224.1 GCA_019912905.1 Anaerolineae bacterium | reverse complement strand
TCGGCGGAACTCCGGCAGCCTGGTTCGCCGGACTGGTCTGGGCTTTCTCTTCGGAAATCGTCGACCGCAATAACCAGGCGCTGCCTGACCCATTTGTCTACCTTACCGTAGCGGCATCCCTGGTCATGGTCATTCATGCCTTACGTCAGGAATCGCCCCGCTGGTTGTTTGGTAGCCTGCTTGCGGGCATTGCGGCGATCTATTTTAAATACACGCCCTGGTACATTGTGATTCCCTGGGGCATTGTCGCTCTCACGCTCTTGCGACGTCATCCCCGCCGGATGCTCCCCTGGCTGATTGCTCAAGCGCTGGCTGGTCTGCTATGTGCCTGGTATCTGCTGGTCAATTACGCGGCGCTCGAACTGCCCAACCGGGAGGTCGAAACCTTCCGCGGGGAAGGTCTCATGATGGCTTTCACCCCGTGGCGGAACTTCAATAACTTCTGGTCGGCCACGCGACCCATGGGAGAAATCGTGTTTGTGGTTACCCTGGCGCTCGGGCTGGTGGCCTACCTGTACAGCCGCCGCCGGAAAGGATGGGTGGTCGATTGGCGCGGGTACGGTATTTTTCTGATTTATGGCGTGATTGGCCTGCTGATGATCTCCAGCTTCACGAACGTATGGCAGGGGTCAGCCAAGTATCGTCACACCATGCCGGTGACGATTGCCCTGTTGGGACTTTGGTCCGCCGCAGCGTCACAAATCATCCACACGCTGGCGATGTTACGCCGCGAAAAACCAGCCTCCCGCATCTTTTGGTGGGCACCGATGGCTGCTGCCCTTGCCCTGGTGTTGGTCTTCACAGTGCCAAATGTTGCTCTCAATGCTCGGCGCATTGAGGTCTATCAGAAGGTTTTCACGCAAAACATTTTATGGACGTGGACGGACCAGAACATCCCCCTGGAAGGTCGCATCCTGACCCGCAGCAACGACATCCTGGAACGGGTGTGGAACCGCTGGTGGGGCGGATACGATGGTAAGAAGCCCTTTGAGTGGTGGCATGAAGCCCCTATTCCCCAGAACACGCCTGCTGAATATGTGGATCGTGGGATCATGTATTTCGCGATCACGGACACGAATCTCGCAACTGATTATGACCGGGTGAATAAGGCGGATGTTCGGGAGTTTGAGGAACAACTCGTTCACGTCAAGACGATTCCCAACGACGCGCCGGATGTCCTGGGGCCAGCGATCCTCTTTTACAGGATGATCCCGCCCCAGGTTGAAACCCACGTGGTCTTCGACAATCGCATTACCCTGGTGGGTTACGACATGGCGACCGGCGACCTTCATCCTGGGGGTGGCATCACATTTCGCCCCTACTGGCGTGTGACGGAGGTTCCCCGTTCGAACTACTCGATGTTCGTTCATCTTTACCCGGCGGACTCCGACCAGATCGTGGCACAGTACGATGGCGCTCCGGCCCAACCTGGGCGGCTGACCCTGACGTGGACCGACCTGGATGAGTTGTATATCGGCTCGGATGTTCAGCTTCAGCTGCCGGATGACCTGGCACCGGGGGATTACCGGCTCGCCATCGGCCTGTACGATTACCTGACTGGCGAACGTCTCCAGACCGACCACAGTGGAGACCTCTACACCCTTAATCTGTCGATTAAATAGGGTTGATAAACTTCAAATTTCTGCGCCGCTCTATAATTCGGTGAGCCATGCTTGACGGAAAATCTGTTCGATGTTATCCTCGGGACACAATCTCATAAGACTAAAGTAAGGTGTGCTGCCGCCCGGATGCGCAGCGCGTAATGGGGGAAGCCCGGTGAAAGTCCGGCACTGACCCGCAACGGTAACTCCGGCTGATGAAGCGGAGGAGTCCGAATACCCGCCTGTACTTTAGCTCGTGGTTGACCTTCGTGGAAAGAGGGAAGCGAGCGTGAACGGTTTATCAACGTCCCGCCCTCTGGCGGGCTTTTTATTCTATTCACCTGATTCCCCTGCCCACTTTCGCCGAATAAGGGGAGCAGGATGAATACATTTCGGACACCACTCATTATCCTCTGGCTGGCCTTTGGCCTGGTTATCCCGGCGGCTGCTCAGGATACCAACGTGGTCACAGGCTGTGTCGGCAACTTCGATCCAACCGTCGATTATTTCCCGGACAAGGTCGAACTCACCCACGCGCAGGGGCTGGAAATCCAGTATTTTGGCAATTACAAAGTCGTTCGGACGCTGACCCCGTATCCCGGCGCGCCGGATGCGCTGGAGTATGTGCTGGTGCAGTGCGGCACGCCCGCGCCCGAAGGCTATGACGGGGCGCAGGTGATCGAAGTGCCGATCCAGCGCTTCGTCTCGCTGTCCACCACCCAACTGCCTCCCCTGCGGGACCTGGGTCACCTGGACAGCCTGATCGGAATCGACAGCTTCAGCTATCAACTGACCAATACGACGGAGGTGCTGGAGCGAATCGCGGCTAATCAGGTGGTCGATGTGGGCAGCGATGCCGGCATCAACCTCGAAGTCGTGCTCGACCTGGAACCGGACGTGGTCATGGGCAACAGCTTTGATGGCGCGAACGACGCGCATCCGGTGCTGCGTGACGCCGGGGTAGCCTCCGTTGTCAACTCGGAATGGCTGGAAACGACGCTGCTGGGCCGGGCGGAATGGATCAAGTTTCTGGCGGTGTTCTTTAATGAGGAAGCGCGCGCCAACGCAATCTTCGACACCGTCGAATCGGAATATCAGGCGGCGGCTGATCTGGCGGCAGGGGTGCCGGAGGACGAGCGCCTGACGATCCTGTGGAACAGTTTTTCGATCTACAGCGATGCCTGGGTGATCCCCGGCCAGCAGACGTGGGTCGGTGAACTGCTGCACGATGCCGGGGTCGATTACGTGCTGATGGACGACGCGCCCGACACCAGCCAGAACTTCTCGTTTGAGGCGGTCTTCGACGCCGGGGTGGATGCGCCGGTCTGGATTCCGAACGCGTTTCTGGTCAACACGGCGGAGGAACTGCTGGGGCAGGACTCGCGCTATGCCGATTTCGCGGCGTTCCAATCGGGCGTGGTCTACAACGATACGAACCGCGTGAACGCCAACGGCGGCAACGATTTCTGGGAAACGGGTATCAATCACCCGCAGCTGATCCTGCAGGACCTGGTGAGCATCTTCTACCCGGACCTGCTGCCCGGCCATACGCTCATGTTCTATAAGAAGCTGAGCTAAGACACCTCACCCCTGAACCTGGGTTCTTCCCCTCCCCATCGTAATGGCGGAGGGGATTGAGGGGAGGGGACAGTGAGAGACACCATGAACCTACCAACCCTCCAATCCATTTCGCAGGCTCTGGCGAAGCCGCATGAATCAGCCGTTCTGGAAGCCTGGCCCCGGGTTGGGGTGCGGCGGATCGCCCTGATCCTCCTGCTGGCGACGGTCGCGGCGGCCTTCCTGCTCAGTCTGGCGGTCGGCTCGGTGACGATCCCGCTGGATCAGATCGTGACGGTGCTGCTGGGCGGCGAAGCCAGCAAAGCCTCGTGGACGAGCATCGTGCTCAAGTTCCGGCTTCCGCGCGGGCTGACGGCAGCGCTGTCCGGTGCGGCATTGGGCGTCAGCGGCCTGATGATGCAGACCCTGTTCCGCAATCCGCTGGCGGACCCGTATGTGTTGGGCATCAGCTCTGGCGCGAGCCTGGGCGTGGCGCTGGTCATCCTGTCGGTGGGGACAGTCGGCGGCACGCTGCTGGCGGGCATCGGCCTGATGGGGGACCTGAGTATCGCAGTGGCGGCCATGATCGGCGCGGCAGGGGTGATGCTGCTGGTGCTGGCGGTGGCGCGCAAGGTGGGCAGCAGCATGACGCTGCTGGTGCTGGGCGTGATGGTCGGCTTTCTGACCAATGCGGCGGTCAGCCTGCTGCTGTTCTTCGCCATCCCCGAACAGATTCAGGCCTACATCAACTGGACGTTCGGCAGCTTCAGCGATGTGACCTGGGACGAACTGCGCATCCTGGCCCCGGCAGTGCTGGTCGGCCTGCTGCTGGCCGGGCTGCTGACGAAATCGCTGAACGCGCTGCTGCTGGGCGAAGGTTATGCGCGCACGCTGGGGGTGAATCTCCTGCGGGTGCGGGTGGGCATCGTGCTGGCGACGGCGGTGCTGGCCGGGGTGGTGACGGCCTTTGCCGGGCCGGTGGGCTTCATCGGCATCGCCGTGCCGCACCTGTGTCGCAGCCTGCTGGGGACGTCGGATCATCGCGTACTGGTGCCGGGGACGATGCTGGTCGGGGCGCTGGTGGCGCTGGTGGCGGCCATCCTCGCCGAAGTGCCGGGCAGTAATCTCGTCCTGCCGCTCAACGCCGTGACTGCGCTGATGGGCGCGCCGGTCGTGATCGCCGTGATTTTACGCCGCCGGGAGGTGGCCTTCAGTACATGAACGCCTTACAAACGCTCGACCTGACGATTGGCTATCGCGCCGCGCGCCGCGCGCCGGTGATCGTGGCGGAACGACTCAACCTGACGCTGGAAGCGGGCGAACTGGTGTGTCTGATCGGCCCCAACGGAGTCGGCAAATCGACGCTGCTGCGCACGCTGGCCGGGTTACAGCCGCCGTTGAGTGGGCAGGCGCTGCTGGGCGGCGAAAACCTCCATCACCTGAGCGCGCGCGATCTGGCCCGCCGCCTGAGCATGGTGCTGACCGGGCGCGTCGAAGTCGGTTTGCTGTCGGCTTATGAACTGGTGAGCCTGGGGCGGCACCCGTATACCGATTGGAGCGGGCGGCTGACCGATCATGACGAAGCGGTGGTGCGCTGGGCCATCGAAGCGGTGGGGCGGTGCAGCTGGCGGGGCGAACCTTCGGTGAACTGAGCGACGGCGAGCGCCAGAAAATCCTGATCGCGCGGGCGCTGGCCCAGGAACCGGACCTGATGCTGCTGGATGAACCGACGGCCTATCTCGATCTGCCGCGCCGGGCGGAAATGCTGGCCTTGCTGCGCGACCTGGCGCATGGCACCGGGCGGGCGATCCTGCTGTCGATCCACGATCTCGACCTGGCCCTGCGCAGCGCGGACCGCATCTGGCTGCTGGCGAATGATGGCACCATGCACGTCGGCGCGCCGGAAGACCTGGTGTTGAGCGGGGCCTTTGCCGACGTGTTCCGCAGCGCGGGCGTAGAATTCGACGCCCACACCGGTTCGTTCGCCCTCCACCACGAAACGGGCGGCGTAGTGTCCGTCGCCGGGGACGGGCTGGCGCTGGTGTGGACGCGGCGGGCGCTGGAGCGGGCCGGATTCGTGGTCGCGTCCAATGGCACAGTTTCGCTGGCGAAAGTCACCGTGAGTGATGGACGCTGGCAGATCGCGCGCGCTGGAACGGTGACGACCGTCGACTCGCTGCATGACGTAGTGACCGCGCTCAAGGATCGACTCGCCCCGGAACAAACCCCCTGACCTCTGGCGTTCAAAACGCTGGATTGCGCGTCTTGTCAAAAAACCGCTACGATGTGCGGTGTTCTGGCTATCGTGTCTCGTTCTACTTGAGGAAGCAAACAGTCACGACCTACAAATGATCTTTGTATGAAAGATACAGAATTTGCGAATTTAGCCAAAACTCTAGCGATTGTACTATGGACTAAGGTTTTTGTTTTTCCTGGTTAGCACAGACAAAGCCCATTTGGCGGAATCTCGCACTTGGTCAGAGGGGTCGTTAGTGGCACGGATTAGAGCGGGAGTGGCCTGTTCAATTCTCAGGTCGCCTAGAACCTCGGCTGCTAATGATCTCACTTCCTCATCGTCATCACTTAGCGAACTAAGTAAAGGATCTATCGATCCTTCATCCCCTAGCGTGTGCCAGAGGCCCATTACTCCGTAGTATCGGATGTCTGGATCGGCGTTATCCAACTTAGACGTAAATACTTGCACGAGTAATTTGTTCAGGGCGGTCTGAACTTCTCGAAGATCAGACCACCCTGAACTGGTTTCAGCCGGGTATTCGCGGATCAACGTTAGGAATTTGATTGTGCGAGTTAGATCATCAACATCGCCGCTTTCTAGACCTTTTATCAAAAATTCAGATAACCTTGCGTCCGTAAAAGCTGCCAGCATATCCTCGTTGAACTCTACTCCGATGCTTAACACATCTTCTAAGCTACTTGAGAAAGTTTCAAGCCAGTAGGACGACGCAAAGTGTTTTTGGAAGATGGAGTGAGCAAACCGTATCATGTGCTCATCCTCGACAATTACTAGATTGAGAAGTTGTGCGGTTTCTAGTACGGTCTTCCCTCTGTGCCAGCCTTGAAGGACAGCCATTGCAAATGTATTGTCTTCTTCTTCATATTTTGCGGCTAACTCACCCAGAAGCGTGTATAGGGTCGTAATCTTCGCAAGACTTTTATTGGATTTTCTTCTCTCATGCTCATGAAGGCGGTTTACAAATGTGCTCAGAATTGAATTTCGCAAATCCCCTGGGAGATCACTTAGAGCCTGTAATCGGTGAAGTTCCTGATTAATGTCTTTATCGTTTCCCAGAGCGAATGTTAACGTACTGAGCAGAAGAGGGTTTCTGACAGTCTCTAAAAATTCACTTTCTTGCCGTAGAATATTCCAAATAGATGGATAATCCACCAAATATCTTTTTATCTGCTCATTGGTTAGGGGAAGTAGTTTTACGCAACCATTTAGAAATAGTCGTTCTTCGAAATTCTCGTAATCGGACACTCTACATGTAATTAGAACTCTGTTTTCCCCTAGCCCTTCTTCAAGGGATTCCAAAAAGCTTCTTTGTGATTCCGCTCTGAGTTCATCCAGACCGTCCAGTAGAATCACTAGCGAACCCGCTCGGTGTAACTGCGATAGAATTTGGAGATCCAGTTTGGTTTGGACACCCAACCACTCTACTAAGGATGGTCCATCCTTTGAGGGCCAATCAGCAATTCGGGCGACCAAAGGGATCGGGTTGCTCGAATTTTCTAGGCTGGACGTTACGGCTTTTAGGGCAAACGTCATTAGTGTGGTGGTTTTGCCAGCTCCAGGTTCGCCGAGAAGCAAAACCCTTTGATCAAAATAGGAAAAAGCGGCTTCAAAATTGTCGAAATGCCTTGGGGTCTCTTTTTCTTTCGGCTCGGTATTTTTTATGGGCAGTGAAGCCTCAAAGAATGTAGGCAATATAACAGGCGATTTCCCCAAGTTGGACGGTTGAACCTTGTTTGGAGCGGACTCAGCCCGAAGCGCTACAAGACTTAGGACAAATCTCTCTAAGTAAAGGGTAATCTCGTCCTGAAGCTGCGAGAGATACCTTTTGATATAGGCAGAATGCGAGAATGCGTATGAGCCTCCTTGATTATTTTGAAGCCACCTAATGAGCGCTTTATTCAGATTGGTAGTAAAACTATCAACTGAAGTAAACTCCACACGTATGAATGATTTGTCGATTTTGTTCTTGAGTCTCTCTAAAGAATCGTGATTTTCGTAATCTCTACCTTTTTCAGACCAGGGATAATTCGGATCAACGACAAAGCATAGACACTCTAAACCGAGTTCTTTCGCATAATCTAACTCTAGTTCCGTGATACTGTGCTCATAACCATCTGGTATATAGCCATATCGATGGGCAACAATGCCAACATAAACATCAGATTTGGCAAGCTCCTCTTTGCACCCATCGACAGCGTTTTTCCCCATTGCAGGGAAATACTCCATTGCGATTGGGACGAGCTGAAGAGAGTTGCACGTATCGATTGCAGCCTGCCGATACTCTCGAAGTTCACTTGTGCTGCTTATAAAGACATTGGGCATAGTGAGACCGGCTCAATTAACTTCTAAACATTATAAGTTTAACTTGAGTCTTTTGCCTATAAGTAGGACAAACACTTCTAATATCTTGTATGAAAACGACTTCCGAGCATGTGAGACACACATGGAGCTACCTTAAGGTATCCCTGTTCCTCCCCAAAAATCACCCGCGATCACCGCGCAGTCGCCGTTTCCCTGCCTGCATCTGGACCAACGTCATGCTGCGAGGATGACGAACGCCGTCCCCAAAGTCCGCCGATTCTGCTATGCTGCGAACAGCACACTTCGCAGGTCTGTGAAGTGGAGACCCAGGAGCTGAAGGATGTATGAGATTCCGTCCGAACAACAGCAGAAACTGATGGCCCTGTATGCTCAGGTGTACGAAGACACCCTGGGCAAGATGCCGGACTTGTCGGAAATCCTCCGCGATGCGCTGGCGGAGACCCACATCGTCTTCCGGTCCGCGGTGGCGCATAACACCGGCGGCTACAACCCGCATTATCTGGCGGTGCTGAGCCTCCTGCGGGAGATCGTGCTCATGCAGAACCGGGAAAAAGCGTGACGGTCCCCGGATGCGTTCACCCGCTTGATGGCGGCGTCTGGCCTGCGGCAGGCGTAGTGATGGCACCTGGGATGCTCACAGAAAATTGTGCTCATGCTTCACGCCCGAGAGGAATGCTC